>NZ_JBEPCJ010000078.1:0-52193 GCF_040299565.1 Spirillospora sp. NPDC000708 | reverse complement strand
GCCCCCGCCCCCCCCGCCCCGGCGGCTAATGGCCCCACCCCCCCCGGCCCCGGCGCCCGGGGGGCTGTGGGATCCCGTCGACGGCGCGCGCCGTCCCGGCGCGCGCCTTCGTCATGCGCGGGGCGTTCCTGTCAGTCGCGCATGGATCGCGGGCCTCCGGATGTGCGCCCCGCCGATAGGAAACAAGATCCACGGATGACAGAGTAAGTGAGTTCTTATTGACCGTCCGTGGAGTGAGCATGAGGAGAACCGGATCCCTGGTGCGCGGGGTGCTGGCCGTGTCGTCGGCCGGCGTCCTCGCGGCGACCGTCCAGGCCGGACCGGGCCTGGCGGCGACTCCGGGCCCGGCGCCCGTGGTGTCCCGGGGCGTCACGATCCCGGTCTTCTACGACCCGCCCGCCGCGCTGCCGCGTACGAACGGCACGCTCGTCCGCACCGAGCCGCTGCCGCTCGGGCTGAGCCTGCCGGGGCTGGACGGCCGTCCGCTGCCCGGCAAGGCGACCCGGCTGATGTACAAGTCCACCGACTCCAACGGGAGGCCCGTCGCGGTGACGGGCGCCTACATCGAGCCCACGGCGGCGTGGAACGGCGGCGGCCCCCGTCCGCTGGTCGCCCTGGCCTCCGGGACGATGGGCCAAGGCGACCAGTGCGCCCCCTCGTACGCCCTGCAGAACCCGCTGACGCTGACCGGCGACACCATGTCCGTGGCCTACGAGGACCTGGCGATCTACCGGCTGCTGTCCACCGGCGCGGCCGTGGTCGTCACCGACTACGTCGGCCTCGGCGCCACCGACCGCCTCCACACCTACGTGAACCGCGCCGACGAAGGGCACGCCCTCCTCGACGCCGCCCGCGCCGCGCACGCCGTACCCGGGGCGTCCATCACGGCGAAGTCGAAGGTCGGGCTCTACGGCTACAGCCAGGGCGGCGGCGCCAGCGCCGCCGCGGCCGAACTCCAGCCGGCCTACGCGCCCGGCGTCCACCTCGCCGGCACCTACGCGGGCGCGCCGCCCGCCGACCTGACCGCCGTCATGAAGGGCATCGACGGCAGCGCGCTCGCCGGGGCGCTGGGCTGGTCGATCAACGGCTTCGCCCAGTCCGACCCCGCCCTGCGCCGCCTCATCGACGACAACATCAACGCGGCGGGCAAGGCCGCGCTCAAGGACATGTCCACGATGTGCGTGGGCGACGCGCTCTTCAAGTACGGCTTCACCTCCAGCACCAAGTGGAGCGTCAGCGGGAAGCCCATCGGCGACATCATCCCGGCCATCCCCGAGGCGCGGGCCGTCCTGGACAAGCAGCGCATCGGCACGCTCAAGCCCGCCGGGCCCGTCCGGCTGATGACGGGGGTCAAGGACGACATCGTCCCGCACGCGCAGGCACGGCGGCTCGCCGCCGACTGGTGCCGGCGGGGCGGCGACGTCAGCTACGTCCCCGTCGACCTGCCGAACCTCGGCGACAAGACGCTCCTGAACCACTTCGCGCCGCTCCTCCTCGACCAGGGCGACGCGGTCTCCTGGCTCACCGACCGCCTCACCGGCAAGCCGAGCCCCTCCACCTGCAAGACCCTGCCCACGCAGCCGTAGGCCCGGACAAGACGAGGGCGCGCGCCGACCCGGCGCGCGCCCTCGCCACGCTCGGCCGACCTCAAATAGTTCGTTGACGAATAATTCCCCAGCGAACTATCGTGACCCCTGCTCGGCCTCCGCACCGGCCGTCACCGACGGTGGGTGAGCTCTAGCGAGAGAAGCCCCATGCCCGAACCCCTGACTCCCCGCGAGGTCTTCCTGAAGCTCGTGCACGGCGTCTGCGAGGAACGCTGGGAGGAGGTGATCGACCTGTACGCCGAACGGACCCATGTCGAGCACCCCTTCCATCCGCTCGCGGCGCCGCCCATGCGCTCCCTCGACGAACTGCGCGCGCACTTCGGCGTCACCGCGCCGCCCGGCACCGGTCCAGGGCACACCCTGCGCCGCCGCCCGGCCGGAATCACCGTCCACGACACGGCGGACCCCGAGGTCATCGTCGCCGAGTTCCGGTACGAGGGAACCGTGGTGGAGACCGGCGAGCCGTTCACCATTCCCGCGATCTTCGTCCTCCGGGTCCGGGACGGGAAGATCGTCGAATCCCGCGACTACCTGGACCACCTGCGCTCCGCACAAGCCCGCGGCCACCTGGACGAGGTCCTCAACGCCGTCAGCCGACACCACACCCCCGCCCATGAGCACTAACGGTGGCAGACGGTCTCCAAAGTGACGCCGTCGTGGCCTTCCCAGAAGGTGGCGTAGTAGGTGGGGCCGTACTGCGGGAACTCCTGCGGCTCATAGAGCACATTCGCGCCCCGCTTGACCGCCCACTCATGAAGACGGTCGACCTCCTCCCGCGTCTTCACCATGAAAGCGAGGTGCTGGAGCCCCGGACGGTGGCGCGAGTACTCGCCGTCCTCCAATGCCGGATAGAAGAACAGATACGTGCCCGGCTTGCCGCCCGCCGGACGGTAGGAGAACTCCTCCTCGGTGGCGAAGAAGGTTTCGAAGCCGACCAGGGGCATCAACTCGTCGTAGTACGCCTTGGCTTGGCCAAGGTCGCGGACATTTACGCCAAGGTGGCCTAGAGGCATCCGCCGATCATAGACGCCGCCAGGAGACCTCGATTCGGTCGCCAAGGGGAGAAGGCAGCTCAGCGGTGGGTGCGGGGGTGGGTGGCGAGGGTGTGGAAGGCGGCTTTGGGTTCCCAGGGGAGGCCGGTGGCGGGTGTGGCGGTGCCGGGTTCGAGGATTTTGACGATGCCGTAGCTGGCCTTGTCGAAGTCGCGTTCGGGGTCGGACGACGTGGGGAGGTCGCGGCGGGCGAAGGTGTTGACGAAGGCCGCGTCGACGCCGGCCTTGTCGTAGATGTCGAGGAGTTCGCGGATGTAGTCGGCCTGCTCCTGCTCGTCGCGGACGAGGGGCTTCGTCATGCGGACGGGGCGGGCGCGGTCGTCGTATTCGAGCACGGATTCGCCGTGCCCGCCGAGGTCGGCGGAGCCGCGGTGGGTGGTGCAGCCGAACTCGGTGACGGCGAACGGATTGCCCTGCGACGTCTGCCCGGCGAGGTGCTCGGCGAAGCCGGGCGCGGTGTTCGCGTCGCGGTATCCGGCGTCGGTGGCGATCACGTCGAACGGGGCCCAGTCGACGCCTTCGAACGGCAGTGACGCGTAGCCGACGGGGCCGGCGAAGCGTTCGCGGACGGCGGCGACGGCCCGGCCGAGGAAGGCGTTCACGCGGGGGTGCAGGTCGGGGAGCAGCGCGCGGAAGCGGGCGGGGTCCGTCATCACGGCCACCCGGGCGTGGAGGTCGTCGCCGGGCAGGAAGCCGTGCGTGAACAGGGTGATCTCGGAGCCGGTGAGGAAGACGACGGACGCGCCGGAACGGCGGATGCGCTCGGCGCGTTCGGCGCCGTCGAGGATGAACGCCATCAGCTCGTCCGGGGTGAGGCCGTTGGTGAACGGCGAGTACCAGACCTCCAGGCCGGCGTCGGCGGCGTGGCGCGCGGCGGTCTCCAGGCGATCCTGGACGCCGCCGGTGATCCGGACGGCGTCGCAGCGCAACTTGTCCCGGATGATCCGCATCTCGCGGCGGACCAGGTCCGGGTCGAAGGGCTCGTGGGTGGTGGTTCCGGCGGACGTGAAGCCGGTGTCGTAGGTGATGCCGTAGGCGCGCACGGTTCTCCGATCGGTGGTCGCTATACGGTACGTGAAGTACCTTATGCCAGGATCTGGCGCGCTGTTCATGGTTGGAGCGCGGAGGTGTTTCGAGTACGGTTCGTACTCTGGAGGTGGGATGTCGGGGACGAGGCGGCGGGGTGCGGCTCTCGAGGAGGCGATCCTTCAGGCGGCGGCCGACGAGATGCGCGAGTCCGGCTACGCGGGGATGACGATGGACGCCGTCGCCCGGCGCGCCGCCACCAACAAGAACGCCATCTACCGGCGCTGGCCGAACCGGGCGGCGCTCGGTGTCGCCGCGTACCGGCGGCTCGCGCGCGCGCAGTTGACCGTGCCGGACACCGGGACGTTGCGGGGCGACGCACTGGAACTGCTCCGGCGGGCGAACGCGACATGGTCGTCACCCCAGGGCGCCGTACTGAGGGAACTGCTCACGGCCGCCGGGGACGATCCGCAACTGCTGGGCCTGCTGCGCGAGCAGTCCGGCGACAGCACCATGGACAACGCGTGGCTTGCACTGCTCGGCCGCGCGGTGGCGCGGGGCGAGGCCCCGCCGGAAGCGGTGCACCCGCGCGTGGCTTCACTACCGATGACGATGCTGCGCGGCGAGTACGCGGTGCGCGGCCTGCCCGACGCCCCGGACACCGTGCTGACCGAGATCGTGGACGAGGTGTTCCTGCCCCTGGTGCGGGGGCGCGCCGGGTAGGCGGACCCCGTTTTCGGTCTGGTACTTATCCCGGCCGCGATGATCTCTATACCGCGAGGCGGAAAAGGCCGGACGCAAGAATCCGCACATCGACGTCGGCGGATACGGTTCGCCGAAGCGCGCCTTTTTCGGATATGGCGGCGAGAATAAGATCTCCGCAGGGCAGCCGTGGCCGGCGCGTTCGGTTCGACCGGCCGCGAGCGAGCGGCCCGTTGCGCCGGGTTCCCTGAATTCACATGGACGAGAGCATGGACGGCTGGCACGTCGAGGGGTACACCGAGGTCCGCGAACTCGGGCACGGAGGCCAGGGGCGGGTCGTCCTGGCGCGGGACGACGCAACGGGCGCACCCGTGGCGATCAAGTATCTGGCCGGTGGCGCGGACGAGGCGGACCGGGAGCGGATGCGCCACGAGGCCCGCATGCTCGCGCAGGCCGACAGCCCCCATGTCGCCCGCCTGCACCGGCTGGTGGAGGGCGCGGACGGCGTCGCGATCGTCATGGAGGCGGTCGACGGCGTGTCGCTCAAGGAGCTTCTCGAGCGGAACGGGGCGCTCGGGCCCGAGGCGTCCCTGGCCGTGCTGAAGGGCTCGCTGCTGGGCTTGGCGGCGGCGCATGAGCTGGGCGTCGTCCACCGCGACTACAAGCCCGCCAACGTCATCGTCCCGGCGGACGGCACGAGCCGGCTGGTCGACTTCGGCATCGCCGTGCGGGCCGGGCGGGAGGCGGGCGGCTCGGGCACCGCGTACTACATGGCGCCCGAACAGTGGGACCGGCACATCGCCCGGCCTGCCGGCGACGTGTACTCGGCCACCTGCGTGTTCGTGGAATGCGTCAGCGGGCGGCGGCCCTACAGGGGTGACCGGCGGGAGTTGAGGCGGGCGCATCTCACGGCGCCGGTGCCGGTCGAGAGCGTCCCCGAGCCGCTGCGTCCGCTGGTCGCGGCCGGGATGGCCAAGGAGCCGGACGACCGGCCGGCGAGCGCCGCCGCCTTCGTCGCGGACCTGGAACGGACCGCCCGGGAGGCGTACGGGCCGGATTGGGAGGAACGGGGCGTCCGCAGGCTCGCGGCGGCCGCCGCGGCCCTCGCCGCGCTGTTCCCGCTCGCCGCCTGGCTGCTTCCCGGCGGCCAGGCCGCGGGGCACGCGGTGGGTCAGACGGCAGGTCACGCAGCGGGGCAGGCCACGAGTCATGCGGCGGGCCATGTCGCTGCGCAGGGCACCAACGAGACGGTCGGCCACCTCACCGCGCAGAGCGCCAAGCACGGCGCCGGAAAGGCGGCGGGGACGGGCGCGAAGGGAGCCACCGTCGGGGCGAAGGGCCTGCTGGCGGCCGCGGCCGGGACGGCGGCGGTTGTCGCCGCCGGCGCCGTCGTCGCGACCACGGCCGGGCACGGGTCGGGCGGGAAGCACCGCGCCGGCGCGCCGTCCGCCGTCACCGTCGCCGCCGTCCGGAACTGCACCACCACCACCTACTCCGGCGCGACGGCGACGACGATGACGCCGTCCCCCGGGCCCGCGAAGGTGCGGCTGCCCGAGCAGGTCAAGCTTCCGAAGGGCGCGGCCGTCTTCCGCAGCCAGGTCGGGCAGTACCTGATCGCACCCGCCGCCGAGCAGTGCGCCGGGTCGTTGGGGGTGGACGGCGGCGGAGAGACGGACATCCCGGCACGCGGCGGAACCGGGGGCGCGGGGCCGACCGGGACGATCACCCAGGTCCTGCCGGGCGGGGTCGGCTCGAAATATCAGACGGACTGCGACTACTTCCCCGACTCCCCGGAGGGGCAGGAGCAGGGCGAATGCCGGCCGCCGCTGCCCGTGCAGGCCGTCCCGACCGGAGTGCCGTCCGTGCGGGCGTCCATCCGGAAGGACCAGCTGACGAACGGCGGCCCGCCGAGCCCGTACGTGGCCGTGTCCTTCGCGACGATGGACGCCAACGGGTGGCCGACGGTGGTCGGCTGCACCAAGCCGTGGGCGCAGGCCGACCTCTGCACGGCCGCGTTCACCTACGCGTTCGTGCAGGCGGTCGAGAAGGCGCACGCGCCCAAGGCCGACCTGGATCGGGCGGCCAAGAGCATCGCGGCGTTCGTCGCGTCCGCCAAGCAGTGACGCGGTGCGCGGTCACGAGACGGGGACGTTGAGGACCTTCCCGAACGGCCCGCCGTCGAAGACCACCGACGAGACGTTCCCGGGCGGGGCCGGGACGTAGATGAACCCGCGCTGCGGCTGGTTCACGGCGGTGAGGAAGGTGGCGCGGCCCGGGTCGACGTAGACGGCGGGCTTGCCGGGGTCGCCGGGGCCGACGCGGACGGCCCGGTACACGTCCTTCCCGCCCTGCGCGAGGACGGAGAACGACGTGAACGCGCCGCCCGGGTAGTCCTTGTGGGCGTAGGCCGCGTCGGGCGGGGTGGTTCCGGGACCCTCGTCGGTGATGGTGAAGACGCAGACGATGTAGGCGCCGTCCCGGTAGAACGGCTTGACGTCCAGGCGGCGCTTGTCGGCGCCGAACCGCCCGTACCGGCTGGCGACGGTGTTGCCGTCCTGGCCGTGGAAGGCGGCGGGCGCGACCGCGCCGCCGCGCCCGCCCGCGGCCGCGGTGCTGGAGCCGGTGGTCCCGCCGGTCTGCTGCCGGACGACGTAGGAGATCTCGACGCGGCGGTTGCGGGCGCGGGCCTGCGCGTCGTCCTTGCCGCCCTCCTTCGCAACGGGCTCGGCCTCGCCCTTGCCGTGCGCGGAGTACTTGAACGCGTTGCCGAGCCGCTTCTTCATCTCGCCCATGACGGCTTCGGCGCGCTGGCGGGACAGCTTGAGGTTGTAGGAGTCGCCGCCCTTGCTGTCGGTGTGGCCGTCGAAGGTCAGCGGCCGCTTGTCCGGGTCGGCCTTCGCCTTGATCTCCTGCGCGGCCTCGTCCAGGACGGACTTGGCGCGGCCGGACAGCTTCGCCGAGTTGAACGCGAACAGCACGTCGGTGCGCAGGTTCATCGTGACGTCGGTGCCGCTGGACGTGACGTCCTTGATCTCGCCCTCGGTGATGTCGTACAGCTCCGCCGGGTTCCCGCCGGACGCCCCGGCCCCGGAGCCCGCCGCGGGCGAGTCCCCCGTGCCCGTCACCGGGATGCCGGTGTACTCCCCCGCCGTGCCCGGGGTGATCGCGGTGACCTTCTGGACGGTCTGCGGGATCGCCGGGTACTCGGCCTGCATCTGCCGGGTGGCGTTGGGCGCGAGCTGCGCGGCGCTGGTGGTCGCGGTCGGCTTGTACAGCTTCCCGGCGACGGGGTCGAGCAGGGCGATCTCGACCGGCACCGACTTCGGCGCCTGGTCGAGCGAGGTCAGGCTGTACTTCAGCACGGACTTGGCGCCCTGCCGCTCGACGCCGGTGATCGCGAGCCGGGCGTGCAGGCCGTCCGCGCCGCCGAACCACCCCTCCTTGGTGTACCCGGCCGCCGCGGTCGTCGCCGCGGGCGCGGCGGGCGCGCCGCCCTTGGCCGTCGGCGGGTCGCTCTTGCTCGCCTTGCCGGAGTCGGAGCAGCCCGCGGCGACCAGCACCCCGGCGAGGGACACGGCCAAGGGGACGGTTAAGGAAAGGCGCTGCGCGCTTCGGTGATCCCGCTGTCGGCTTACCGGCATCGGCTTCTCCGGTTCGGTTCGGGGGGAGGGGCGGGGACGGCGCCCACAGTAGTGACCCGGCCGCGGGAACGGCAGCGGCCCCCGCCACACGGGGTGGCGGGGGCCGCTGTTCCCTGTCCGCGGGAGGCGGAGGGGTCTCAGAAGGCCTCTTCGGGCAGCTCCATCACGTCCAGGGTGGTGGCCTCGGTGACGGCGCGCTCGGACGCGAGCCGCGGCAGCACCGTCTGGCAGAAGAACTGCGCGGCGGCGACCTTGCCGGTGTAGAACGCCTTGTCGGCGTCGGAGACGTCGCCGCCGCCGAGGGCGGTGAGGGCGACCTCGGCCTGCCGGCACAGCAGCCACGCGACGATCAGGTCGCCGAGGGCGAGCAGCAGCCGGGAGGTGTTGAGGCCGACCCGGTACAGCTCCTTCGGGTTCTCCATCGAGCCGAGCGCCCACCCGATCATCGGGTTCAGGATGCCCTGCACGTCGTCGAGGGCCTTGCCGAGCAGGGCCCGCTCGTTCTTCAGCCGGCCGTTGCCGGCGTCGGACTCGGCGAACGCCTGGATCTGCCCGGCGAGCACCTTGAGGGCCTCGCCGTTGTCCCGGAGGATCTTGCGGAAGAACAGGTCCTGGCCCTGGATCGCGGTGGTGCCCTCGTACAGGGTGTCGATCTTGGAGTCGCGGATGTACTGCTCGACCGGGTACTCCTGCAGGAAGCCGGAGCCGCCGAAGGTCTGCAGGGACTCCGCGCCGAGCAGCGCGTAGGCCCGCTCGGAGCCGAAGCCCTTGACGATCGGGAGCAGCAGGTCGTTGACCTTCTCGGCCTGCTCGTCCTTGCGGCCCTCGAACTCGGCGATCTGCACCGCGTCCTGGTAGGTGGCGGTGAGCTGCACCAGCGCCCGCATGCCCTCCGCGTACGCCTTCTGGGTCATCAGGCTGCGGCGGACGTCCGGGTGGTGGGTGATCGTCACGCGCGGGGCCGACTTGTCGGTCATCTGCGTCATGTCGGCGCCCTGGACGCGCTCCTTGGCGTACTCCAGCGCGTTCAGGTAGCCGGTGGACAGCGTGGCGATCGCCTTGGTGCCGACCATCATCCGGGCGTACTCGATGACGAGGAACATCTGCTTGATGCCCTGGTGCACGTCGCCGACCAGGTAGCCGACCGCGGGGTGCTTCTCGCCGAGGGTGAGCTCGCAGGTCGTGGAGACCTTGAGGCCCATCTTCTTCTCGACGTTGGTGACGTAGGCGCCGTTGCGCTCGCCGAGCTCACCGGTCTCCACGTCCACCAGGTACTTGGGGACGAGGAACATCGACAGGCCCTTGGTGCCGGGGCCGGCGCCCTCGGGGCGGGCGAGCACCAGGTGGAAGATGTTCTCGGCCATGTCGTGCTCGGCCGAGGTGATGAAGCGCTTGACGCCCTCGATGTGCCAGGTGCCGTCGGGCTGCTGGACGGCCTTGGTGCGGCCGGCGCCGACGTCGGAGCCGGCGTCCGGCTCGGTCAGCACCATCGTGGCGCCCCACTGCCGCTCCAGCGCCAGCTCGGCGAACCTCTTCTGCTCCGGGGTGCCGATGTGCCACAGGATCTGGGCGAACCCGGGGCCGGAGGCGAACATGTAGACCGCCGGGTTGGCGCCGAGCACCTGCTCCGCGACGGCCCAGGTCAGCGAGCGCGGGGCGCCGCTGCCGCCGAACTCGGGGGCGAGGTCGAGGCGGTACCACTCGGCGTCCATCCACGCCTTGAACGACTTCTTGAAGCTCTCCGGCATCTGGACGGTGCCGGTGGCGGGGTCGAACTTCGGCGGGTTGCGGTCGGCGTCCTCGAAGGAGTCGGCCAGCGGGCCCTCGGCGAGCCGGTTCACCTCGTCGAGGATGCTGCGCACCGTGTCCTCGTCCAGGTCGGCGTACGGTCCGCTGCCGAGGAGGTCCTGGCGCTTGAACACCTCGAAGAGGTTGAACTCCAGGTCCCGGAGGTTGCTCTTGTAGTGCCCCATTCGAGACTCCGTCTGGTCCGGCGGCGCCGGCCGGCCCCGCACGTCTACTGGTCAGTAACTCATCATCATGCTACCCGCTGGTAACCAGTGGCAACCACCCCGAACCGGACGGCTCGCGGGACGCAGGCCACAACGCGGCCCGGCACGGCCGCTAAACGTGACGCGAATCACACGTCCCGTACCGGCGCGTAGAAATAAGCGGTCAAATGGACATTTTTTGGACCCCGATCCCTATACACGACCACTGACTTCCAGTCGGGTGTTTCCGAATCGTGGCGTCCGCGCGTCCGGCTCCTTACGAACGCGTCGATCGACGAACGATCTCCCGCTTTCCCTTGACAGTTGATCAAGACGCACGATAAAGGGCCCGGCGCAAGTGGCAGGTGTGGCCGAATCTGGCAAATGTGAACCATTTGCTGCGCTGCTCACTCTTACTGGAGGTGGCACGGGGTCGCAATGGTCGGCGAATCCGCCGATGCCACGGAAGAGAGAGGACCTGTCTTGTCGTCTGTCACGGGGTGGCTGAGTGACGCCTGGAGTTCGGTCGCGGGGGCGACGGCCGGAGGCGACTGGCGGAAGTTCGTTCCGCTGGGCTTCGCCGGGCTGCTCGTCTGGGGGCTCTGGCTCTACCGGGTGATCCTGTCCCGCATGGACAAGCCGGTGGTCAACAACTTCCGGACGACCGTCTCGGTCGTGGTCCCCTCCTACCGCGAGGACCCCGAGATCCTCATCCGCTGCCTGGAGAGCTGGCTCGCCCAGAACCCCAGCGAGGTCATCATCGTGATCGACGTCGGCGACACCGAGGGGCACCGGCGCCTCGCCCAGGTCACCGACCCGCGGCTGCACGTGCTCGTCTACGAGCACGCCGGCAAGCGCTCCGCGCTCGGCGTCGGCATCCGCGCCGCCCGCGGCGAGGTCATCGTGTTCGCCGACTCCGACACGTGGTGGCAGCCCGGCCTGCTCGACGCGGTG
Organism: Spirillospora sp. NPDC000708; assembly: GCF_040299565.1. NCBI lineage: Bacteria > Bacillati > Actinomycetota > Actinomycetes > Streptosporangiales > Thermomonosporaceae > Spirillospora > Spirillospora sp. NPDC000708. The sequence continues at coordinate 41,220 of NZ_JBEPCJ010000078.1, read as the reverse complement.
CAGATGCCCTTCGAGGACCCGCAGGTCGGCGGCGTCGGCACCCAGCAGAACGTGTACCAGCGCACCACCAGCGTCTGGCGCCGCGTCGCCGACTGGCTGGTCAACCTGCGCTACTACGACTACGTCCCCGCCATGGGCTCCAAGGGCGGCGTCGCCTGCCTGTCCGGCCGCACCGCCGCCTACCGCCGCTCGGTGATCCTGCCGGTGGTGGAGAACCTCGAGAACGAGTTCTTCCTCGGCCGCCGCTGCATCGCCGGCGACGACGGCCGGCTCACCTGGCTCACCCTGTCGCAGGGCTACAAGACCGTGCACCAGTCGTCGGCGCGCGCGATCTCGATGTTCCCCGACTCGTTCCGGGCCTTCTTCAAGCAGCGCATCCGGTGGAGCCGCAACTCCTACCGCTGCTACCTCACCGCCCTGTGGAAGGGGTGGCTGTGGAAGACGCCGTTCGTCACCAAGGTGACCGTCCTGCAGATCCTGCTGACCCCGGTCACCATGGCCGTCACCCTCGGGTACCTGATCTTCAGCCGGCTGGCCGACAACTTCACCCCGCTCGGCATCACGCTCGCGCTCGGCTGGGTGCTGCTCGGCCGCGGCATCCGCGGCTGGTCGCACCTCAAGCGGCACCCCGGCGAGATCCTGCTGCTGCCGCTGACCGTGTTCGTCGTCATCGGCATCTCGCTGCCGATCAAGCTGTACGCGTTCGTCACGATGAACAAGCAGGGCTGGCTGACCCGCACCGCCGACCAGGTCGGCGGCGCCGGGCAGAGCGCGAGCTCGCTCCAGGGAGTGGGCTGAGGTGACGCACCCGAACCTCCGCCCGCGCCTGCCGAGCGTCTCAGGGCGGGGCCTCGCCGCGGCCGCCGTCGCGCTCGGCCTGGGGCTCGTCCCGCTCGGGCTCCTGCCCGGGACACCGACGCCGCGCGCGCACGCCGACCCGGTCGCCGACGCCAACCGGCAGGCCGCGCTGGTCGACCAGGAAGACCAGCGGATCATGCAGACGCGGTCCGTGCTGTCCGCGATCCTGATGATCGGCGGGCAGGCGACCGCGCAGTGGAAGCGGCCGCAGATCTTCGGCTCCGCGCAGGGCAAGACGCTGGTCCTGCCCGCGACGCCCACCGGACGCCCCTACACCGTCGCCGACCTCGCCAAGTACGGCGGGCAGTACTTCCGCCGCCAGGGCGACGGCTCGTTCCTGCTCGGCATCCACGTGTTCGTCGCCGACGGCGCGAAGCTGCTGCTCGCCAGCGGGACGAGCCCGCTCGTCCTGCGGATGGGCAGCCTGCCGGGCGCGTTCAGCTCCATCGTCAGCTTCGGCGGCACCATCCAGATCAAGGGCACCCAGCGCGCCCCGGTGCAGATCATCAGCTGGAACCCGCGCGTCAACGCCCCGGACCGGCAGGTCGCCGACGGCCGCGCCTACATCCGCGCCGTCGGCGGCGAGTTCCGGATGGACCACACCAAGGTCAGCGACCTCGGCTTCTGGAGCGGCCGGACCGGCGGCATCGCGCTGACCGGCACCGACCGCCCGTCCAGCGCCACCAAGCACCTGAACAAGCAGCAGCGGCACGAGGCCAAGAAGAAGCGTCAGCAACAGCAGCAGAACGGCGGCAGCACCGGCGGCGGCCCCGGCGACATCGAGACCGAGACGCCCGGCGGCACCGCGACGCACGTCCCGGCCGCCGACCTCGTCACCGGGTCGATCACCAACAGCACCGTCACCGGCGACGCGTTCGGGCTGTTCGTGTCCGGCTCCAACCAGACCCAGATCACCAGCAACGAGATCCAGAACAGCCTGGTGAACGGGCTGGTCATGCACCGGTTCGCGAAGAACGCCAACATCGCGAACACGACCGTGCGGGGCAGCCGCGGCGACGGGTTCGTGCTGTCGCGTGCCACCGAGAAGATCCGCGTCACGAACTGCACCGCGGAGAAGAACGGCCACGACGGCTTCACGCTGAACGGCAAGGCGCTCGCCGACGGGCCGTCCGCGTCCGGCGAGTCGCTGGAGAGCTTCGGCGACAGCTCGATCAACAACAGCCTGGCCAAGGACAACGGCCACTACGGGATCGAACTGCTCGGCGGCGACAAGCTGTCGGTACAGAACAGCAAGGTCATCGGCGGCGACATGGGCATCGTCGTCCGGGACGCCGCCACCAACGTGCAGATCTCCGGCAACCAGCTGACCGGGCAGGTCCGGCAGGGCATCTCGCTGCGCGACGGGGTGCGGGACGCGAACCTCGCCGGCAACACCGTCGACGGCGCCCGCACCGGCATCTACCTGCGCTCCTCGTCGGCGACGCTGCTCGGCAACACCGTCAAGGGCGCGAGGGCGCACGGCATCTCGGTGATCGGCTCGGCGGGCGGCTCGCAGATCCGCGACAACACGCTCAGCGGGTCCGGCACCAGCGCGGTCAGCACGTCCCGGTCGCACGGGAAGGTCGTCAAGGAGGACAACAACGACGACGGCTGGCACGACACCGCGTCGCTGTGGATGAAGGTCCAGCGGTACCTGACGCCGCTGAACGTCATCTGGACGTGCGTGTTCGCGGTCGTCATCTTCTCGATGGTCCGGGCCCGCAACGACCGGCAGCGGATCGGCCGGCTCGGCCTGCACCCGTACACGCTGCAGCAGCCGCTGGAGAAGCGGCAGGTGTGGAGCCTGCCGCGGCGGTCGGCGCATCCGCAGCCGCGGCCGATGCCCGCGCGGCCCGGCCCGATGCCCGGCGCGATGCCGGGCGCCCCCGCGATGGCGGGCGCCGGGGCCGGCGGCCTCGGCGGGAACCCGCTCGCCGCGGCGCCCGGACAGCCGGTCGCCGGGCGGCACGCCGTGCCGCCGCCGGGCGGGCCGTCCGCCTCGCCGACGGTCCCCGGCAACGTCCCGCGGCCCGCGGTGCCGCAGCCGGTCGCGCCGCACGCGTCGCAGACGACCGGCCCGCGCCCGGTGCCGCCGCCGGCGACGCCGCCGCACCCGACGCCGCGCGGCGGCGTCCCGCAGCCGCAACGAAGGGGTGTCTGACATGAGCGGGCCGACTCCGGCACCGGCCGGGCCCGCGGGGCCGCGGCACGGCGCCGCGCCCGGGAAGAAGAAGGGCGGCGCCGGCAAGGTCGTCGTGACGCTGCTCGTCCTGGGCCTCGCGGGCGGCGGCACCTACGCCTACCGCGTCTACTCTCAGCAGGGCTCCGGGCTGCCGGGCGTCGACGACGTCGCGCCGAGCGCGGCGCGGCAGCAGTCGACGCTGGTCGACCAGGAGGACCTGCGGGTCATGCAGATCCGCGCGAAGCAGGAGTCCGACCTCGCGGGCGGCGGCGCGGCCGCCGCGGCGGCCCGCCAGCCGCGGCTGATGACCTCGGCCACCGGGCGGACGCTGATGCTGCCGCAGCGCCGGCAGCCGTACTACGTCTCCGAGCTGCAGAAGCTCGCCGGGCAGGACTTCCAGAAGCAGAGCGACGGCTCCTACCTGCTCAGCGTCAACATCATGGTCGCGGCCGGCGGCAAGCTGATCCTGCAGAGCTCCACCGGGCCGCTGACGATCCGGATGCGCAGCGTGCCCGGCTCGTTCACCTCGATCGTCAGCGCGGGCGGCACCGTCCGCATCAACGGGTCGGCGCAGAACCCGGTCCGCTTCACCAGCTGGAACGACGACACGAACAAGCCGGACACGCAGGTCGCCGACGGCCGCGCCTACATCCGCGCGATCGGCGGCACGTTCGAGATGCACTACACGCAGGCGTCCGACCTCGGGTTCTGGAGCGGCCGCACCGGCGGCGTCGCGCTGACCGGCTCGGACCGCCCGGACTCGTCCGCCGAGCTGTCGGACGCCGGGCCCGCGCACCGGGTGCAGCTCCCGGACGGCCAGCAGGAGGCGACGCAGGGCGACCGCCAGCGGGTCCAGGTCACCCCGGCGGGCGCCGCCGGCAGGGGCGGCACGTTCGAGGTCCCGGCGGCGAGCCTGGTCAGCGGGACGATCGACCACTCCCGCTTCGACGGCGACGCCTACGGGGTGTTCGTCACCGCGTCCAACCAGGTACAGATCACCAACACCGCCATCAGGAACAGCCTGGTCGACGGGGTGCTGCTGCACCGGTTCGCGAAGAACGCGACGATCGAGAACACCACCGTCACCGCCAGCCGCGGCGACGGCTTCGTGCTGTCGCGCGGGACCGAGGGCGTCCGCGTCACCAACTGCACGTCGAACGGGAACGGCGGCAACGGGTTCACGCTGAACGGCGAGCCGCTCGCCGAGGGGCCGTCGGCGTCCGGCGAGGCGATCACCAGCTTCGGCAACAACCTGGTGGGCAGCAGCGTCGCGACGGACAACGGGCGCTACGGGGTGGAGCTGCTCGGCGGCACCGGCGTCGCCGTGCAGAACAGCCGGATCACCGGCGGCGACATGGGCATCGTGGCGCGCGAGAAGGGCACCCGCATCCAGATCGCCGGGAACCAGGTGAAGGGCTTCTCCCGGCAGGGGATCGTCGTCCGCGACGGGATGGCTGCCGCGACGGTGTCCGGCAACGTCGTCACCGGCGGGAAGACCGCCCTGTACGTCCGCGACGCCAACGGCACCTTCAACGGCAACACGGTGCAGTCGGCGCACCGGCACGGGATCACGCTGCGCGGCGACGTCACCGGGTCCGTCATCACCGGCAACACCCTGAGCGGCGCCGGCACGAGCGTGATGGACGTCGACCGGGCCACGGGCAAGTACCAGAACGCCAACAACAACATCAAGGGATGGCACAAGACCGCGGGCTTCGTGACCTGGCTGAAGCGGATCTTCAAGCCGATGAACGTCATCTGGGCGGGCGTGTTCCTGCTGGTGGCCATCTCCATGTTCCGGTCCCGCGGCACGCGGCTGCGCATCGGCAGCCTCGGCGCCCACCCGTATTCGGCGCAGGACAAGCTCGAGGAACGGCCCGTGCGGCTGCTCCGCCGCGCCGATACCGTCCCCTCCCAGGACGGTCAGCGAGTCGGTGCGCGCGCGGGACGCTAGCCCGGCGCCCACGGCGGCACGACGCACCAGAGCGGTCATCCAAGGAGTAGTTCAGCATGACGATCAAGATCGACGTCAAGTTCCTCATCGGCCTCGCGGTCGGCGCGCTGGTGGCGGCCGGGCTGGTGATCCTGTTCACCAGCGGGGGCGGCGGGGACGACTCGAAGAAGACGTCCGCGGACGGCCGGATCAGCCCCGCCCCGCAGGGCGGCGGCGACCAGGGCGGCGACCAGGGCTCCGGGGACGGCGACGGGGACGGCGGCGCGGGCGGCGGCGCGCAGGCCGGCGCTCCGCTGACGCTGCCCGTCCCCGACGGCGGCGGGAAGGTCGCCTGCCCGAAGCCGACCAAGACCGTCGGCGACGCGAACGCGCTCCAGCAGGCGCTGAAGGGCGCGCAGGCCGGCGACGTCATCAAGATGAACCCCGGGAAGTACGTCGGCAAGTTCGTCGCGACCGCGTCCGGCACGCAGCAGCAGCCGATCTTCCTGTGCGGCGAGCAGGGGTCGGTCATCGACGGCGGCGGCGTCAAGAAGGGCTACGGCTTCCACCTGGACAAGGCGAACTACTGGCGGCTGATCGGCTTCACCGTCCAGAACAGCCAGAAGGGCGTCGTCGGCGACACCACGAACGGGTCGGTCATCCAGGGCCTGAACGTGCACGACATCGGTGACGAGGGCATCCACGTGCGCGACTTCTCCACCGGCAACACCATCCAGTACAACAAGATCTTCAACACCGGGCTGCGGCGCGAGAAGTTCGGCGAGGGCGTCTACCTCGGCACCGCGCAGTCCAACTTCAAATCGGTCTCCGGCGGCAAGGTCGACAACAGCGACAACAACGTGGTCCGCGGCAACGTCATCCGCGCCACCGCGGAGGCGGTCGACATCAAGGAGGGCACGAAGGGCGGCAAGATCCTCAACAACGTGTTCGACGGGTCGAGGACCGGCGGCGACAAGCACAACGACTCGTGGGTCGACGTCAAGGGCAACGGCTACCTGATCGAGGGCAACAAGGGCGACAAGACGCCCGCGGACGGCTTCCAGGTGCACCAGATCATCAACGGCTGGGGCACCGGCAACACCTTCCGCAACAACACGATCAACCTGGACGGCGGCAAGGGCGTCGGCATCAACGACACCGTCGGCGGCAACACGATCGCCTGCAACAACAAGGTGACCGGCGGGCGGCTCACCGCGAAGGGCAAGTGCTCCTGACGCGCGGGGGCGCGTGACGCGGGGCGGGGTGGACCGTGAAGATTGATGTGAAGTTCGCCGGCGTGCTGGCCGTCGGGGCCGTCGCGACCAGCGCCGTGGTCGTGCTGGCCACCCAGGGCGGCGGCAAGGGCAAGAACGCCGCCGAGAGCGACCCCTTTCCCGGAACGGGGAAGGGCGCGCGCGCCGGCACGGGGAACGGCGCGGGCGCCGGTGCGGGCGCCGGGGCCGGGGCGGGCTCGGGGGCCGGCTCGGGGAGCGGGATCGGGCAGCCGGCGCCGGCGATGCCGCTGCCGTCGTCGTACCAGCGGATCGCGTGCCCCAAGGCGACCGTGACCGTGCACGGAGCCGTCCAGTTGCAGGAGAAGCTGAACACGGCCGCGCCCGGTGACGTCATCCGGCTGGCCCCCGGCCGGTACGCGGGCCGGTTCTCCAGCCAGAGGTCCGGCACCCGCGCGAAACCGATCTTCGTGTGCGGGACGCCGCAGTCGGTGCTGGACGGCGGCGCCCTCTCCAAGGGCTACGGCTTCCACCTGCAGAACGCGAGCCACTGGCGGCTGGTCGGCTTCACCGTCACCCGCAGCCAGAAGGGCGTCATGCTCGACGGCACCAGCGGGACGGTCGTGCAGGGGCTCACCGTCCACGACGTCGGCGACGAGGCCGTCCACCTGCGCGATTTCAGCACCGGCAACGCGGTGCAGTACAACATGATCACCCGGACGGGCCGGGCGAACCCGCGCTTCGGCGAGGGGGTGTACCTCGGCTCGTCGCACAACAACTGGGGCCAGGTCACCCAGGGCAGGCCGGACGCGAGCGACGCCAACCTCGTCGCCGGGAACCGGATCACCGCGACCGCGGAGGCGGTGGACATCAAGGAGGGCACGTCGGGCGGCCGGCTCGTCGGGAACGTCTTCGACGGCTCGCAGCTCTCCGGCGGGAGCGTCAACGACTCGTGGGTCGACGCCAAGGGCAACGGCTACGTCATCGAGGGCAACCGCGGGACCGGAACGCTCAAGGACGGTTTCCAGACCCACGAGGAGTACAAGGGCTGGGGGACCGGCAACGTCTTCCGCCGCAACGTCATCGACCTGGGCGGCGGCAAGGGCGTCGGGATCTTCCTCGGTTCGGACGGCAACACGGTCGCCTGCGACAACCGCGTCACCGGCGGCCGACTGACCAACAAGGGCACGTGCTCCTAGAGCCATCGGGAGCCGTCCCTTCCGTCAGCTGTGAAGAAGGAGAAGCGCAATGAACCCGACGGAGTCCCCGCGGCTCACCGTCATCGGCACCGGCTACCTCGGCGCCACGCACGCCATCTGCATGGCCGTGCTGGGCTTCGAGGTCCTCGGCGTGGACGTCGACCAGCGGAAGGTCGACCGGCTCGCGTCCGGCGAGGTGCCGTTCTTCGAGCCCGGCCTGCCGGAGCTGCTCACCAAGGCGCTGGAGTCCGGGCGGCTGCGGTTCACCACCTCCTTCGAGGAGGCCGGCGAGTTCGGCGACGTCCACTTCCTGTGCGTGGGGACGCCGCAGCAGCCGGGATCCGACGCCGCCGACCTCACCTACGTCGACGCGGCGGTACGCGCGCTCGCGCCGAACCTCACCCGGCGCGCGCTGGTCGTCGGGAAGTCGACGGTGCCGGTCGGCACGGCCCAGCGCATCACCGGCGTCCTCCACGACCTCGCCCCGGCGGGCGAGGACGTCGAGCTGGCGTGGAACCCCGAGTTCCTGCGCGAGGGCTTCGCCGTGGACGACACGATGCGCCCCGACCGGCTGGTGTTCGGCGTCGCGTCCGACTGGGCGCTGGAGCGGCTGGAGGCCGCGTTCCGGCCGATCCTCGACCTCGGCACCCCGGTGGTCCGCACCGACCTCGCGACCGCCGAGCTGGTGAAGGTCGCCGCGAACTCCTTCCTCGCCACGAAGATCTCCTACATCAACGCGATGGCGGAGGTCTGCGAGGCGGTCGGCGCCGACATCAAGCACCTCGCGGACTCGCTCGCGCTGGACGACCGGATCGGCGGCAAGTTCCTCAAGCCGGGCCTCGGCTTCGGCGGCGGCTGCCTGCCGAAGGACATCCGGGCGTTCGCGCACCGCGCGGAGGAGCTCGGCGTCGGGCAGGCCGTGTCGTTCCTGCGCGAGGTCGACGACATCAACCGGCGGCGGCGCGCCCGCACCGTCGACCTCGTCCGGGAGATGCTCGGCGGGATCTCCGGCAAGCGGATCGCGGCGTGGGGCGCGGCGTTCAAGCCGAACTCCGACGACATCCGGGACGCGCCCGCGCTGGACGTGGCGCGCACCATGCACGGGCTCGGCGGGCACGTCCGGGTGTTCGACCCGGCCGCGCTCGACAACGCGCGGCGGGCGTTCCCGGAGCTGCGCTACGGCGACAGCGCGCTCGACGTCGCCCGGGACGCCGACGTCGTCGTGCTGCTGACCGAGTGGTCCGACTTCAAGGAGATCGATCCGGAGGCGCTGGCGCAGGTCGTCCGGCACAAGCGGATCGTGGACGGCCGCCACGCGCTGGACGCCGAGCGCTGGCGGGCCGCCGGCTGGGAGTACCGCGCGCTGGGACGCTCCTGAGGCCGCGTTCCCCGCGTCCTCCATGTTCCCCGCGTTTCGCACGTTTCGAGGTTCCCGCCGGTGACATCGGCCACCGGCGGGAACACCCCGCACCGCGGAGCCGTTGACGCGGTCGAGGGCCCCTGAGCGGGCCGTCCCGGACGAGGTGCGCCGTACCCGGAAAGCGAAGACGACGCGTGACCGTGCCGTCTCACGCATCCGGGAGTCACCATGGCGTGGATCCTCGTCATCCTCGCGGGCCTGTTCGAGGTCGCGATGGCGCTGTGCCTGAAGGCCAGCAAGAACTTCTCCGAGTGGCTGCCGTCCGCCGGATTCCTCCTCTTCGCCGTGGCCGGTTTCGGCCTGCTCAGCCATGCGCTGAAGTCGCTGGAGGTCGGCACCGCGTACGCCGTCTGGGTCGGGATCGGCGCCGTCGGCACCGCCGCGCTCGGGATGCTGGTCATGGGCGACCAGGTCTCCGCGGTGAAGATCGGCGCGCTCGCCTGCATCATCCTCGGCGTCATCGGCCTCAACCTGGCCGGTGGGGGCCACTGATTCGCCTTACGACCTGCCGTTAAGGAACGTAATCTCCCGTAAGCGCGTCTATGCGACGACGGGAGCACCGGGGGTGCTCGGACACGGGAGGACGGACCTTGGTCTTCAAGAAGCTGCGGCAGGCGATGGGCATCGGCGGGCCCTCGATCGAGACGACCCTGCACGACCCGAACACCACCCCGGGCGGCGTCGTGACGGGCGAGGTCGTCATCGTCGGCGGCCAGTACAACTCCGACATCAAGTCGGTGAACCTCGCGCTGCGCACCCGGGTCGAGGTCGAGACGGACGACAGCGAGTACACCTCCAACATCGAGTACTCGAAGATGCCGGTCGCGGGCGGTTTCAAGCTGGAGGAGGGGATGCGGCACAGCGTCCCGTTCCAGTTCCCGATCCCGTGGGAGGCGCCGCTCACCCACATGTACGGGCACCCGCTGCACGGCACCACCGTCGGCATCGCCACCGAGCTGGAGGTCGCGGGCGCCCTCGACCCGGGCGACCTCGACCCGATCGCCGTGCACCCGCTGCCCGCGCAGGAGCGCATCCTCGCGGCGTTCTCCAACCTCGGCTTCCACTTCCGCAACGCCGACTGCGAGAAGGGCCGCATCTGGGGCGTGCACCAGGAGCTGCCCTTCTACCAGGAGATCGAGTTCCACCCGCCGCACCACTACTCGCACGGCATCAACCAGCTCGAAGTGACGTTCGTGTCGTACCCGCAGTCGATGGAGGTCGTCCTGGAGCTGGACAAGCGCGGCGGCGTCTTCACCGAGGGCCACGACGCGTTCAGCCGCTTCACCGTCGACTACGCGACCGTCGAGCACACCGACTGGGAGCGCGAGCTGGACGGCTTCCTCCAGGAGGCCGGCCGCCGCCGCGGCTTCTTCTAAGCCCTGACCTGGGGGGACGACGCGGACCCCCTCCGCGGTGTTGATCGCGGAGGGGGTCTCCCCGTAGAAAGGGTTCCCGTGCCGCACCCCCCTGGCCTCAGCGAACCGCCCGGTCTCAGCGCCGCCGAACGCCGGCTGTGGGCCGCGTTCCCGACCGGCGCGCGCGTCGTCCTCGGCGACGACCGTCCCGCCGGGCCGCTGCCCGACCGGATCGTCCGGGCGGAGGTCATCAACCGGCTCCTCCTCGGCGCGGGCGAGACCCGGACCGGCGCCGTCGCCGCCGTCCGGCTCACCGGCGCGTACATCACCGGGTGCCTGGACGTGTCGAACGGCACCGTCGAGCATCCGCTGCGGCTGGAGCGGTGCCGCCTCGTCGAGGCGCCGCGCCTGTCGAACGCGCGCACCGGGCAGCTGCGGTTCGCCGAGTGCCGGATGCCGGGCTTCGACGGCGGCGGCCTCCAGGCGGACGGGTTCCTCAGCCTGTCCGGCTCGGAGATCGAGGGCGAGGTGCGGCTGCCGCGCGCGCAGCTGCTCGGCGGGTTCCGCATGAACGGGACCCGCATCACCGCGTCCGCGCCGGACAAGTGGGCGCTGTTCAGCGGCAGCATGGTCGTCGAGGTCGGGCTGTTCGCCCGGAACGCCGATATCACCGGCGGGGTCCGGTTCGTCGGCGCGAAGATGAACGGCGGGCTGTTCATGGAGGGCACCACGCTGTCCAACCCGGGGCGGATCGCGCTGGACGGGCAGAACATGGTGGTCGAGAACACCTGCGAGTTCAGCGCCGGCTTCCGCGCGATCGGGACGGTCCGGCTGCGCAGCGCCCGCTTCAACGGCATCCTGTCGTTCTCCAAGGGGATCCTCGACTCCGCCGACCCGAAGCGGATGGCGCTGCACGCCAGCCACATGGTCTGCGACGAGCTGCTGCTGTGGCCGTCGGAGAAGATCAAGGGCCGGGTGTCGCTGTCGTACTCGAAGATCGACCTGATCATGGACCATCCGTCGATCTGGCCGGACGAGCTGTACCTGAACGGCTTGACGTACCAGACGCTGCGCGGCGGCGGGTTCAAGGACCGGCTGAGCTGGGTGTCCCGCGATCCCGAGTTCCACCTCCAGCCGTACGAGCAGCTCGCCGCCTGGTACCACGGCATCGGCCACGACGTCCTGGCCCGCAAGGTGCAGCTCGCCAAGCTGCGCGCGCGCCGCCGGAAGGTCCACGCGGTCAGCCGGGTGTGGAACCTCGTCCTGGACTGGACGGTCGGCTACGGGTACCGGCCGTGGCTGGCGTTCGCGTGGTTCGCGGTGCTGGTCGCCGTCGGGACCACGGTGTTCTCCCTCGACCATCCGAAGGGGATCAAGCAGCCGGCGGAGCAGCCGCACTTCCACGCGCTCGTCTACAGCCTCGACCTGCTGATCCCGATCGACACGTTCGGGCAGCAGCAGGCGTTCGACCCGCAGAACTGGTCCCGCTGGGTCGCCTACGCGCTGATCGCGACGGGGTGGGTGCTCGCCACCGCGCTCATCGCGGGGGTCACCCGCGTCCTGCGCCCGAACTGACGTGGCCGAACCGGGGCGGCGCCCCGCGCGTCCACGGGGGTACGGAGATCGAGGAGAATGGGGCCCCATGGGCACGTATCTGATCACGGGGGCGACCGGCGGCATCGGCACCGCGGTCGCGGAGCTGCTCCGCGAGCGCGGGCACGACCTGGTCCTGACCGGCCGCTCCCCCGACCGGCTGGCCGAGCTGGCCGGGAAGCTGCGCACCGGCGCCGCGCACGCCGCCACCCAGTCCATCGCGATCGCGCCGGGCGCGCCGCCCGCCGCCGCGTCGGGCGCGTCCATCACCACGGTCCCGCTGGACCTCACCGAGCCGCGGCGGATCGAGGCGGTGCTCGCGGGGGCGGAGCTGCCCGGCCGGCTCGACGGCGTCGTCCACGCGGCCGGGGTCGTCCATCTGTCGCCGGTCGCCGAGCTGGAGGCGGACGAGTGGATGGACCACCTGTCGGTGAACCTGGTGTCCGCCGCCGAGGTGACGCGGCTGCTGCTGCCCGCGCTGCGCGCCGCCGAGGGCCACGTGGTCTTCGTCAACTCGACCGCCGGGCTGCGCGCCAACCCGGAGTGGTCGGCGTACGCGGCGAGCAAGTTCGGGCTGCGCGCGCTCGCCGACTCGCTGCGGGCGGAGGAGCCGTCGCTGCGGGTCACGACCGTCTATCCGGGGCGGACGGCCACGGAGATGCAGCGGAAGGTGCGCGCGCAGGAGGGCCACCCGTACGCGGAGGACGACTTCGCCGCGCCCGGCACGGTGGCGCGCGTGCTGGTCGCCGCGCTGGAGACGCCCCGCGACGCCGTCGTGTCGGATGTGACCGTACGTCCGAACTAGCGGGTTCCCGGCGGTCTGGGGGGTTATAGGGATGTCCAATATTTTCTGATAGATCCCCATAACTCGCTTGCCGTGCGCGCGGCCGGGCAGTGCCCGGCCCGTGACGCAGAGTTATTCACGGCCCGAGGACGCCGGCCGCCGGATCCCCGGCGACGGTCCGGAACCCGGCGGGACGCACCGGCCGCCGCCCCGCTTGCCGCGGACGTGGCGCCGCCGCCGGCTCCCGGCGGTGTGGCCGTCCTGGCGCGTGCGGTTCGCGGACGTCGCGGCGCCGCACCCGCTCGACCGGCCCTGGGCGCGGGCGGTGCTGCTCGTCGCGGTCGCGGTCCTGCTCGGGTCCGGGCTGTGGCTGCTGCGCTGGTCGGGGACCGCGCCCACCGCCACGCCCGACACCTTCTGGTACGCGCGCGACGCGTTCCGGTACGCGGGCTGGTCGGAGCCCGCCGCCGACCGCGCCGCGGCGGACATCACCTGCGGCGGCCTGATGCGGGGACCCTCGCGCCCGGCGGGGACGCGGCCCGACTGCGTCCGGTACCGGACCGCGCTGCCCGGCGTGGCGCCGGAGCGCTTCCAGCGGATCTTCACCTCGCGTCCGGGCTATCCGCTGCTCACGGTGCCGTTCGTCCGGGTGATGGGCACGGCCGGGTTCAGCGCCGCGACGGCCGCGCTGGGGGTGGCGTGCGGCCTCGCGGCCGTCCTGCTGGCGCTGGCGATCGGGCTGCGGCCTCTCCAGGCCCTGGTCGCGGAGGCCCTGTTCTTCCTGCTCCCGACCGGTTTCTGGGGCAGCCGCCTGCTCGCCGAGGCGCCCATGATGCTGTGCGTGATGCTCGCGCTGACCGGTGCCGTGCTGGTGCTGCGCGAACGCGCCGCGATCGCGGGATCGGCGCTGCTGGCCGGCGCGCTCGCGCTGCTGTGCGTCGTCAAGCCCGCCAACGGCGTCGTGCTGGCCACCGCGCTCGCGGTCGGCGCCGTGCTCCTGCTCCCGGTCTTCGCGTCGCGGCGGGCGTTTCTGGCCGTCGCGGGCGTCGCCGTGCTCGTCCTCGCGGGCAACCTGTGGATCGGCTCCGCCCTGCACCTGCCGGGCGTCCACGAGACACTCCAGGACACCTTCACCAGGCATTTCCGGCATCCCGACGTGCCCGACCCGTGGCACCGGCTCTCGGCCGCCGCGGGGAAGCTGTGGAGCGGCGACATCGGCCCCGCGATGCTGGAGAACCCGCTGATCCCGGCCGCGTTCCTGTTCGCCGCCGCCGGCCTGGTCTCCCGCGTCCGCTGGGACGCCGCCTGGCCCGTCGCCGCCGCGGGCCTCACCGGCGCGGCGATCGCCTCGCTGCACCCGCTCGTCGACGAGCTGCCGCGGCTGTCGGCGGTGGCGTGGATCCCCGTCGCCTTCGGCCTGGCCGCCCTGACGGCCCGCAGCGCCGAACGGCCCGACGAGGACGTCCCGTCCCGTCCCAAGCGCCTCGAAGCGGAGACGGCCGACCTCACACCCGGCGGGTGACCGGCTCTCACACCCCGCGGACGACCTCCTGGCGCTCGACGCGGCTCCGGCGCAGGAACCACGCGCCCAGCACGCCGCCGATCAGCCCGAACAGGTGGCCCTGCCAGGAGATCGTCGGGTCGTTCGGGACCACGCCGACCAGCATCGTCCCGTAGACCGCGACCACCAGCACGGCGATCACGACGTCCAGCACCCGCCGCTCGAAGATCCCGCGCCCGACCAGGTAGCCGAAGAACCCGAAGATCAGGATGCTGGACCCGAGCGTGTTCGCGGAGCTGAAGAACCACACGCCGAGCCCGCCGACCACGATGATGATCAGGCTCGCGGCCAGGAACTTCGCGATCCCCCGCGCCGCCGCGATGAACCCGAGGATCACGAACGGGATCGTGTTGGCCATCAGGTGCGGGAAGCCCGCGTGCATGAAGGGCGCCGTGAAGATGTCCGGAAGGTCGTCGACGTCGTGCGGCTGGATGCCGAACTGGTCCAGCGCGCCGTTGTCGAGCACGTCGATGCCCTCGAGGACCCACATCACGACCGTCACCGAGCCGATGAGCACCGCCGCCGACAGCGCGCGCGTGCCGGCCTTGACGAGCCCGTCGGAGCGTTGTCTGTCGGGGGTGTAGCTCATGTCGCCACCGTATGACCGATCGATCCTGCCGTCACCGGGGTCAACGTACATATCCCCACGAAGGTGCCCGATGGTGAACGCTATTCGGTTTCCGGCATAGTGGACGGATGCGCGCTGCGATCTGCGAGGAGCTCGGCTCCCTCGCCGTCAAGGACACCGCCCCGGTCGAGCCCGGCCCCGGCCAGGTGCTGCTCACCGTCGAGGCGGCCGGCGTCAACTACGTCGACGCCCTGTTCGTCCAGGGCCGCTACCAGATCAAGCCGCCGCTGCCGTTCGTCCCCGGCAGCGAGGTCGCCGGCACCCTCCCGGACGGGACGCGCGTCCTCGCGATGTGCGGGCTCGGCGGCTTCGCGTCGCACGTCGCCGTCCCCGCCGCCGCAGCGGTGCCGCTCCCGGACAAGCTGGACGCCCCGCGCGCCGCGACCTTCACCCAGAGCTACTGCACCGCCCTGTTCGCGCTGCGCGACCGCGCCGCCCTCGCCGCCGGCGAGACCGTCCTCGTCCTCGGCGCCGGCGGCGGCGTCGGCCTCGCCGCCGTCCAGGTCGCGACGGCCCTCGGCGCCCGGGTGCTGGCGGTCGCGTCGTCGGAGGAGAAGCGCCGGGCGGCCCTCGCCGCGGGCGCGGACTCCGCCGTCGACGCCGCCGACGTCAAGGCCGCCGCCCGCGCCTGGTCGGACGGCGGTGTCGACCTCGTCTACGACCCGGTCGGCGGCGCCCTCGCCGACCCGGCGCTGCGCGCCCTGCGCGAGGGCGGCCGCTACGCCGTGATCGGCTTCGCGTCCGGGGACATCCCGTCCCTCCCGCTCAACCAGGTGCTGCTGCGCAACCGCTCCATCGTCGGCGTCGACTGGGGCGCCTGGTCCATGAGGCACCCCGCCGAGCAGCGCGCCCTTCTCGACGAGCTGCTCGCCATGGTGGCCGAGGACCGCCTCGACCCCGTCGCGCCGCGCACGGAGCCGCTCGCGTCCGCGCCGCGGGTCCTCGACGACCTGCTCAACCGCCGCGTCGTCGGCAAGGTGGCCCTGCTGCCCTGACCTCCGGCCGGACGCGGGACAGTGTCCGGAGGAGGTGGCGATGGACGGACCCGGTCTCGACCTGCACCTGGACGTGACGCAGGGCGGCGGTGTGGGGCGAGCCCTGGAGGAGGCCCTGCGCGCGGCGGTGCGGTCGGGGCGGCTCGCCCCGGACACCCGGCTGCCCGGGAGCCGGACCCTCGCCTCCGATCTCGGGATCGCGCGGGGGACGGTCGTCCAGGTCTACGCCCAGCTGACGGCCGAGGGATGGTTGTCGGGGACGCCCGGGTCGGGCACCCGCGTCGCCGCCGTCGGCGCGGTCGAGGCCCGTCCGGACACGGAACCGCCCGCACGCCGCCCCGGCACGCAGTTCGACCTGCGGCCGGGCCGCCCGGATCTCAGCTCGTTCCCGCGCACCGCCTGGGCCTCGGCGGTGCGGCGGGCGCTGGCTTCGGCCTCACCGACTGCCTGGGACTACGCGGAACCGGCCGGGCTGCCGGTGCTGAGGGCCGCGATCGCGGGATACGCCGCCCGCACGCGCGGCGTGCGCGCCGACCCGGGAGCCGTGGTGATCACCGCGGGCTTCGCCCACGCGCTCGCGGTGCTCGGACGAGCCCTGCGGAGCATCGGCGTCCGGTGCGCGGCCACCGAGGACCCGGGCCTGCCCCGGCACCGGGACCTGCTGCGCGCGGCGGGGCTGGGCGTCGTCCCGCTGCGCGTGGACGGCGACGGCGCCGACCCCGCCGGCCTGCCGGACCAGGCCGGGGCCGTGCTCCTCACCCCGGCCCACCAGTACCCGTGCGGCGTGGTGCTCGCGCCGTCCCGCCGGGCGGCCTTCGCCGCGTGGGCGCGCCGGCGGGACGGCTTCGTGATCGAGGACGACTACGACGGCGAGTTCCGCTACGACCGGCAGCCGGTCGGGGCGATGCAGGCGCTCGCCCCCGACCGGGTGGTCTTCGCCGGAAGCGTCAGTAAGGCGCTGGCCCCGGGCATGCGGCTCGGCTGGCTCGCCGTGCCGCCCGCGCTGCTCGACCCGGTGCTGGCCGCGCTGGAGGACCTCGGCGCGGCGGTGCCCGCCGTCGACCAGCTCGCCTTCGCCGACCTGCTGGAACGCGGCGACTACGACCGGCACGTCCGGCGGGCCCGGCTCGTCCATCGGCGGCGGCGCGCGGAACTGGCGGACCGGCTCGCGCGCCCGCTGGACGGGGTGGCCGCGGGCCTGCACGCCCTGCTCCCGGCCGGGTCGGCCGGGGAGGAGCGGGCGCTGGTGGAGACCGGGCTCTACGCGGGCCTCCGCCTGCACGGCCTGCACACCGACGGGTACTGGCACGAGGCGTCCCCCGAACGCCGCGCGGCGCTCGTCATCGGCTTCGCCACCCCTCCCCCGCACGCCTGGCACGGCGCCCTGGAGGCCCTAACCGGGGTCGTCGACGCGGTGACAGGTCAGGCGGAGACCCCGCCCCGCTACGCCGGGTGAACCGGACGCGGCGCCCGGCGGTCTCGGCGCGCGCGCAGCTCCGCCTCGTCGACGAGGGTCAGCATCGGCTCGCCGGGGACGCCCAGCATGACGATGACGAAACGGGTCCAGCCGTCGGCGAGGTTGTTGGCGGCCTGGTAGTGGATCACGTCGCCGCCGGGTTCCCAGAACGCCTCGCCGGCGCGGATCACCCGTTCGGGCTCGCCCTCCAGCTCGAACACCATCTCGCCTTCGACCAGGTAGCCGAAGACGGGGCCGGAGTGGCGGTGCGGCGGTGTGCCCGGGTCCCCCGGGGGCAGTTCGACCGTCGCGGTCATCGCCTCGGCACCCGAGGGGATGAAGGGCGGAACCTGGTGCATCAATGTGGTGAGAGTGGACATGCCGCCGACGCTAGGACGCCACCGGTTCAGTGAAGTAGTCCACTTCCCGTGCTTTTGGTTGTACCGGTTCGCCGGGCGAGCGCGCCGGCGCGCGACCGGTTCAGGCGGCGGAGGCGTGCTCGGACTCGGACGCGTCGCCGCGGACCACGATCACCGGCAGCCGGCGCCGCGCCGGGGCCTCCGCGGTCCGGCGCAGGTAGCGCCGCTCCTCCGGGGTCGTCCCGCCCCAGATGCCGTCCGGCTCGCCCACCCGCAGCGCCCACGCGAGGCACTCCGCCTTCACCGGGCAGTTCGCGCAGATCGCCTTCGCCGCGTCCATCTGAGCCTGGAGCACCGGCGCCGAGTAGCCGATCGGGAAGAACAGGTCGGGATCCGCGCCGCGGCAGATGGCGTGGTCGGTCCAGTGTTCCTCGTTCTCGTCGTTGTGCATGGCTTTCTCCCTGCGGGGCATGGTGAGGAGGCCACCGGCGGTTCGCTCTGGGGTGGTCTCCACCCAACGTAGTACTACGAACCGTAGTACTACAAGTCGTTGTGAACATTGCAACGTAGCGCCCGGATAACCTTGTGACGTGCAGCGTGATCAAGAAGTGACCTTTCGCGAGGCGACGGCCGCCGATCTCCCCGAGATCGTCCGGCTCCTGGCCGACGATCCCCTGGGCGCGACCCGCGAAACACTCGCCGAGGAGATTCCCGAGGCCTACGTCACCGCCTTCGCCGCCATCGAGAAGGACCCCAACAACCACCTGATCGTGGCGGACGTCGCGGGCACGGTCGCGGGCACGCTGCAGCTCACCTACATCCCCGGCCTCACCTACACCGGCGGCGAGCGCGCCCAGATCGAGGGCGTCCGCATCGCGGCCGACGAGCGCGGCCGCGGCCTCGGCCAGACCATGCTCGCCTGGGCCATCGACCAGGCCCGCGCCCGCGGCTGCCGCGTCGTCCAGCTCACCACCGACCGCCAGCGCCCCGACGCGATCCGCTTCTACCAGAAGATCGGCTTCCGCCCCTCCCACATGGGCATGAAGTACCACCTGTAGGTTGCAAGCCCGGCCCAGAGGGCTCGCCTGGCGGCTCGCCCTCTGACCGTCCTCGGGCGGGCGCGACCTCGCTTCGCGAGCTTCGCGACGGCCGAGCCTCCTGCACCGCCGGTCGACCGTCCAGCCCGCCGTGTCCAGGGCCACGGCCAGCCGTTCCAGGTGCTCGGTCGCCCTCACCACGCCCACACCACCGCGCCGCCGTCGCGCTGCGCCTCCACGACGATCCCCAGCTCGACGTACTCGACGCGTCCCGACAGCCCGACGGTCACCAGGCGCACTCGCCCCCGCGCCCCGGCGTCCGCCCCCTGAAGGGCCCGCCGGACGTGCCGGAGCGCGGCCGCCTGGTCGTCGGTGACGCCGCACTCCCCTCCCTCGCGCAGGGCGACGTCCCACGCGAAAAGCGCAGGCGGCCCACCTCTCCTCGCGCCCGTCATCTGTCGCCGTCGTTCCCTCGCTCGGTGCCGATTCGATCACTCTCAGTAAATCGATGACGGGTGGCGCAGGTCACCGTGATAATCGGAGACGAGCGTGGACACGGACCATCTCCGCGGATATCCGGAACGAGGTGTACTGCGGTGTCCGAGAAGAAGCGCGCCGGGGCCCGGCTGCGGGCCGCTCGGAAAGCGCACGGCCTGACCGTCGCCGACCTGGCCGAACGGTTCCGCGACGTCGCTCCCGAGCGCGTCCGGCAACGCCTCCCGTCCCTGCGCGACCTCGAACGCACCATCCGCGGCCACGAAGCCGGCGAGCACGCCGTAGGCCCCTGCTACCGCCTCCTCTACGCCCGCGCCCTCAACACCCCCGAAGAAGCCCTCTTCGCCGCCGATGACGCTCGCCGCGCCTTCTCGGACGAGCATGAGCGGCTCACGCTCGCGGTGCGTGATCCGGCCCGGCTCGACGGCGTCGTGATCGACGGTCTGGCGGCCACGCTCGCCAACCAGCGGCGGGTCGAGGACGTGGTCGGCTCTCACGCCGTCTTGGGCGCGGCACGGGCGCACCTTGCGCTGATCATGCGTCTGCTGCGCGACGCTCGGGGCCCGCTCGTCGCACGGCTCCTGGCGATCGCGTCCGAGGCTTCCCAGTTCAACGGGTGGCTCAGCACGGCGGTGAACAACCACGCGGCGGCCGAACCGCTCTACGACCAAGCGCTCCGGCTAGGGCTGCAGGCCGACGACAAGGACTTGGCGGCGACCGCGCTGTCAATGCGAGGTCATCTGGCATGGGCGAAAGGCGAGTACGGCGACATGGCAAGCCTTTCCGAGGCCGCCGCGGGTCTCGCCACGGCGTCGGACACGCGAACCGTGGCGACGCAGCAGCGTGGCCGGGCCCTGGCCCTGCTGGGCGACCGGCAGGGTGCGCTCCGGGCCGTCGGCCGAGCCGAGGATTTCCTCGCCGGACGCGGAGACACCGACGACCCGGATGGCCTGTACTTCTACGGCGCCGAGATGCTCACCATGCAACGCGGCCTGATCTACGGATACCTCGGTGAGCACGCCAAGGCCGCCGACCTCCTCACCCGCGGCATCGAAGCGATGCCCAGCACGATCCGCGATTCCGAATGGGTCGCGTGGTACCGCGTGAAGGCGGCGTCGGCGCGAGCGCTGGCGGGCGATCCGGAACGGGCGGTCGCCGAGTTGCGCACCGCCGTCCGCGTCCTCACCGCGACAGGCGGCACGAAGACCCTCCGCGACGTCGCGCACGTCCACCGCATCCTGAGGACGCGGTACCCAGCGCACCCGCACGTCACCGACCTGAGCGACATCCTCCACCGAGTGGGCGGCGACGATCAGGATGCCGGTGGGCCGGATCGCCGGGACGGGTGAACTCCGGGAGCCGTATCGCTTGGTTTGCGGGGGGGTGACGGGTGGGCCTGTCGGCCCACCCGTTGTGCGCGTTCAGTTGGCGGTGGTCGTTGCTTGGGCGGGGTGGGTGGGGAGGACGCGGTAGGCGCCGACGAGGGTGGCGGTCGTTCGGGTGAGGGTGCCGGGGACCATGCGGTCGGGGAGTTCGCGCTGGAACTCCTGGAAGGCGGGGGTCGACGGCAGGACGTCGCGGTCGTCCTCGTTGACCACGACGTGGAGGAACGTGTCGCCGTCCAGGCGGAACGCCGCGTAGCGGACGCCGCCCGGGTCGTCGCGCTCCAGCTCGTCCATGACGTTCTCGATCAGCCGCTGGTTCTCGTCGGCGCGCTCGGGACGGGCCTTGTACTGCACTACGGCGATCTTCTGCATCGCTGGTCCCTTCGTGGGTCGCTGTCACCTGTACCGACACGGCGACCCGGGTGAAGTGACCGGCTTGGGGACGACGACTTTCGGCGCCGGGCCGGCGGAATAGGGTCGGCGGCATGCGCTGTGTGCGTCCGGCGACGCGGGCCGACCTGCCTGCGGTTCTGGCTCTGCTGGCGGACGAGGAGAAGGTCGTGGATCCGGCGTCGGTCGTGGTGACGGACGCCTACGAGCGGGCGTTCGCGGCGATCGACCGCGACCCGCGCAACGAGATGCTGGTGCTGGTGGACGGCGGGACGGTCGTGGGCTGCCTGCAGGCGACCTACATCCCCGGGCTCGGCAAGGGCGGCGCCGAACGGGCCCTGATCGAGGCGGTGCGGATCCGCGCGGACCGGCGCGGCGGCGGCCTCGGCCGGGCGCTGATGGAGAGCGCGATCGAGCGGGCCCGCGCGCGGGGGTGCGCGCTCGTCCAGCTGACCAGCCACAAGAGGCGCGGCGGCGCGCACCGCTTCTATGACTCGCTGGGGTTCGCCCGCAGCCACGAGGGCTTCAAGCTCGCCCTTCAGGCGGTGGAGACCTCAGAGGGCGCCGAGGGATCGCATCATGCCTAGGGCGTCGGAGATGGGCCAGTACTCGGCGAAGCGCCCGTCCTCCATGCGGAAGAGGTCGTGGCCGGCGAACGCGATGCGGGTGCCGGGTTCGGCGGTGGTGCCGGGGATCCCGCCCTGGTAGGAGCCGTGGAAGGTCCAGCGCGCGGCGAGCAGGTCGCCGTCGGCGAGGGGGCCGACGTCCAGGGTGTTCTCGATGTCGGCGAAGTAGGCGCGGGACCGGCGGATCTGCTCGGCGACGCCGTCCGGGCCGTGGACGTCCATGCCGGGCCAGTGGCCGGCGAAGCCGGGCGTGAGGATCTCTTCGAGGACGTCGTAGTCGCCGGACCACGCCTCGAACAGCCACCGCCGGTACAGGGTGTGCGCATCCATGGGGCCCATGGTGCAACGTCGCGCGGGCCGGCCGCCGCGCGGGGCGGCCGGCCCGGCCGGGGTCAGCCGATCTCGAGGACGGCCTTGCCGTGCAGGCGGCGTTCGAGGAGGGCGGCGACGGCCTCCTCCGCCCCGTCCCAGGAGCCGCGCCAGGAGATCCCCGGGTCGAGCCGTCCGGCGGCGACCTGACCGCCCAGCCATGCCAGGTCGGGGGCGAGGTCGCCGTCGTCGAGCAGGTAGAAGGTGACGAGGGAGCGGTCGTGCCGGCCGTCGTTGCCGAAGAGGTCGCCGAACGGGAACGTCTCCGCCTCGCCCGTCCCGTGGCCGACCGCGATCAGGGTGCCGTGCGGCGCGAGCCTGCCGAACGCGGCGACGAGATGGGAGCCGCCGACGTTGTCCACGACCCCGTCGACCGGTTCGGCGACTTTCTCGGGGTGCGCGACGACCTCGTCGGCGCCGAGCGCGCGCAGCGCGTCGCCGTGCGCGGCGGGATCGCCAGTGGACGCGACGACGTGGGCTCCGCCCAGGCGGGCGAGTTGCACGGCGTACCGGCCGACGCCTCCGGTGGCGCCCAGTACGAGGACGCGCTTGCCGAGCAGCGGCCCGATCCGGCGCAGTGCGCGGAGCGCGCTCGCCGCCGCGACCGGGATCGTGCTGATCGCGCCGAGGTCGGCGTCCAACGGGACGGCGCCGAGCAACGCGGTGTCGACGGCGCGGAGTTCCGCCCACGCGCCGTCCGCGCCGAGGGTGACCACGGGGGTGCCCGCGGCCGGGCCGGATCCGTCGGCCGCCGCGCGCTCGACCACGCCGGCGGCGTCCCAGCCGAGCACGGCGCCGTCCGGCGCTCCGGCGATGCCGTGGGCGACCTCGCCGTAGTTGAGCGAGGTGGCGCGGACCCGCACCAGCGCCTGGTGCGGCGCGGGCTCCGGCGCGGCGGTCTCGCCGAGGCGCAGGCCGGAGGCCGTCGAGTGGTCGATGAGCAGAGCACGCATGAGGTGACACCTTCCGAGAAGAGAACAGACCCATTTATGCCACTCAGTGGCATACGCCTGCAAGTGGCATTCGCTTCCCGGATACACTCCTGGGCATGACCACGGCACCGTCGCTGCGCGAGCGCAAGAAGCAGCGCACCCGCCAGGCGCTGATCGACACCGCGCTGGACCTGTTCGGCGAGCACGGCTTCGGCGGGGTCACCCTCGACGAGGTGTGCGCCGAGGTCGAGGTGTCCAAGCGCACGTTCTTCCGGTACTTCACCGGCAAGGAGGCCGTCGCGATGGCGCCGCTGGAGGACCTGTGGCGCACCTTCCTCGACGAGCTGGAGACGTGCCCGGCCGACGGCCGGCCGCTGCTCGGGCTGCTGGAGTCGGTGCTGCTCGCGGCGCTGGACCGGGTCGCGGACGAGGAGTGGGCGGACCGGGCGCTGCGCAGCTACCGGCTGCTCCAGGTGACGCCGTCGATGGACGCGCACGGCCTGCACTTCTGCGACGACACCCTGCGGTCCGTCCTGGACGTCCTGCACCGGCGCCTCGACCTGCCCGACGACGCGCGGCCCCGGCTCGCGGGCGACATGCTGGTCGCGGCGTGGCGGCACGCCCTCGGCGGGTGGGCGTCCGCGGCGGTGGAGCCGCCCTCGGTGGCCGACCTCGCCGCCCGCGTCCGCGCCGCCGTGGCGGCGCTGCCGGGCAGCCTCACGCTCGCCGCCGCGCCCCGCGCGGAGGCCGGCGGACGCTAGCGCGCGACGC
Source organism: Spirillospora sp. NPDC000708 (assembly GCF_040299565.1). Taxonomy (NCBI): domain Bacteria; kingdom Bacillati; phylum Actinomycetota; class Actinomycetes; order Streptosporangiales; family Thermomonosporaceae; genus Spirillospora; species Spirillospora sp. NPDC000708. Next base: position 17,660 of record NZ_JBEPCJ010000078.1, on the reverse strand, counting down.
CGAGGACGAGGGCGACGACCTGGGCGGTGTCGCTCAGATCCGGCAGGACGGTGTCGGCGCCGGACAGCCGCAGGTCGGCGGCGGACGTGGCCCCGGTCGCGACGGCGACGACCCGCGCGCCGCCCTCGTGGCCCGCGCGGACGTCGTGCGGGGTGTCGCCGATCAGCACGGTGCTCGACGGCCCGAACCGCTCGCCGTACTTCGCGGCGGTGCGCTCGCGGGCGAGCTCCACCAGCGGCGGACGTTCGACGCCGTCCATGCCGTACGCGCCGATCTCCAGGTCGAGGAACGCGTCGAGGCCGAACGCCTTCAGCTTGCAGGCGGCGATCCGCGCCATGTTCCCGGTCAGGACGGACTGGATCACGTCCGGGCGGGCGGCGAGGGCCTCCAGGACGTCGCGGGCGCCGTCGTGCGTCCGGCCCCGGGCCGCGAGCTCGTGCGCGCGGGCTTCGAAGGCGAGGGCGAGTTCGTCGGTGAACGCTTCGAGGACGTCGGGCGTGGGGTCGACGCCGTGGTGCCGGAGCGTGTCGGTGGTGATGGCGCGGTCGGTGCGGCCGGCCATCGGCGCGACGTGCTCGGCCGGGCGGCCGACGACGCGGTGGAACACCTCCGCGTAGATGTCCGCGGACAGCCCGCCCGCGTGAAGGAGGGTGTGGTCGATGTCCCAGAGGACCAGGGTGCGCACGGACGCATCGTAGGCCGTCAAGATTTCGACTCCTGTTCACCTTGGCGTGAAATGGTGGACATCTGGGTGTGCACGCCGCCGTTGAAGCCGTCCCCCGAAGAACCTTCCCCGAAGGAGCTGGTCGTGGCCGAAAGGCATCTGGAGATCGAGCACAAGTACGACGCCCGGGCCGATTTCGTCCTTCCGGAGCTGGGCGGGCTGCCGGGGGTGGCGTCGGCCGGGGAACCGGAGACCTTCGACCTGCACGCGAGCTACTTCGACACGGCCGACCTGCGCCTCGCGGCGCACGGGATCACGCTGCGGCGGCGGCGCGGCGGGACGGACGCGGGATGGCATCTGAAGGTGCCGGCGGGCCCGGACGGCAAGGAGGAGCTGCACGCTCCGCTCGGACGCCCGAAGGTCGTGCCGGCGCGGCTGGCGGCGCTGGTCGCGGCGTACACGCGGGGCGAGCCGCTGCGTCCGGTGGCGACGCTGGAGACGCGGCGGACCGTCGTCCGGCTGTACGCGGGCGACGGCGCGATGCTCGCGGAGGTCGCCGACGACCTCGTGACGGGCCAGGACGTGCGGGACGTGCACGACGAGACGCCTGCGGACGCCCCCGTGCAGCGGTGGCGGGAGATCGAGGTCGAGCTCGGGGACGGGACGGGCGACCTGCTGAAGGCGGCGGGCAAGCGGCTGCGGAAGGCGGGGGCGCGGCGCGCGAAGTCGTCGTCGAAGCTCGGCCGGCTGCTCGGCGGGGCGATCGCGCCGTCGGAGGCGGCGCGCGCGCGTGCCGCGTGCAAGGCGCGGCTGGTGGCGGCGATCGACAACGGGAAGGGCCCCGCGACGACGGGCGACGCGGTGATGGCGTACCTCGCGGCGCAGGTCGAGGCCGTCATGGCGTTCGATCCGAAGGCGCGGCTGGGCGAGGAGGACGCCGTGCACCGGATGCGGGTGGCGGTCCGCCGGATCCGCAGCACGCTGAAGGCGTACCGGCCCGTCCTGGACGAGGCGCGCACGGAACCGCTCGGGCCGGAGCTGAGGTGGCTCGCGGCGGTGCTGGGGGAGGTCCGCGACCTGGAGGTGCTGCGGATGCGGTTCCAGGAGCGGCTGGGCGGGGCGGCGCCCGCGTGGCTGGACGACCTGGCCCGCCAGGAGCGCACCGCCTACAGGCGGATGAACGCGGCACTCAAGGAGCCCCGGTACTTCGCGGTGCTGAACGAGCTGGACCGTCTCATCGCGGAGCCGCCGCTGACGGAGGACGCCGACCGCAAGGCGCGCAAGGAACTCCCAGACCTGGTGAAGCGGTCCTGGGACCGGATGGCGCGCGCGTACACGTCCATCGCGATCGCCGAGGACGCGGAGGTGGCGCGTCACGAGACCCGCAAGGCCGCCAAGCGCGCGCGGTACGCCGCCGAGCTGGCCATGCCCGTGCTGGGGGTCGCGGCCAAGCGGGTGGCGAAGGACGCCAAGCGCATCCAGGAGGTCTTGGGCGGCTACCAGGACGGCGTCATCGCGATGGAGCACCTCAAGGCGGCTGCCGCGCACACACGGAACCCGTCCGAGGCGTTCGACCTCGGCGTCCTGTACGGGTGGGAGCGCTGCGAGGCGGAGACCGCCCGCGAGAAGCTCTCGGTGACCTGGTCCCAGACGCTCGGCCCCGCCTTCTGAGCCCGCCTTCTGAGCCCGCCTTCTGAGCGCGCCCTCTGAGGCCGGCCTGAACGTCAGGCCGGCGGCGAGCCGTCGTTTCGAACGGCCGGATGGCGACGGCTCGCCGCGGCTCAACGGGACTTGGGCGTATGGCGCTCCAGGGCGGCCAGCGCCCCTTCGCCGATGTGGGCCACCCAGAACTCGCCCTTGTGGAGGCTCGGGTCGTCCGGGACCTTCTCGCCGAGCTCCCGGCACAGCCCCGCGACCAGCTCCGACACGTTCTCGCCGTGCGTGCACACGACGGTCGGGACGCCGTCGCCGAGCAGGCCGAGCAGCCGCTCCCGGGCGCGGTCCGGGCCCGTCTCGCCGACCGTGAACGCGGCGTCGGTGACGACGTCCGCGCGGATGCGGCGCGCGTACGGCAGGACGGTCTCCAGGCAGCGGGACGTCGCCGAGCTGAGCACCCGCGCCGGGCCGAAGGCGTGCAGTAGCGCGGCGAGCTCCGCCGCCTCCGCCCGGCCGCGCCCGTCCAGCGGGCGCAGCTCGTCGGGCTCGCGCCACGCGTGCTTCTCCCCCGCCGACCCGTGCCGGACGATCATCAGCGGCCAGGTGCGGGACGGCCCGTCCAGGAACGCGCGGAGCAGGTCGGCGTCGTGCGGGTAGCTCAGCCGCGCCTCGGCCTCGGCCGCGGGCAGCCACGCCAGCTCGTCGACCTCGTCGTTCGGCGTGAACGCGGCCTCCGCGACGGGCCGCGCCGCCCAGTACTCGACCCGCTTGGGCCGGTCCCCGTGCCGGTACTTCGCGGTCGGGAGGCGGCGGCCGAGCCGCGGCACGAGGCCCGTCTCCTCCTCGATCTCGCGGACGGCGGCGCGCAGCATGTGCTCGCCCCGGTCGAGCTTGCCCTTGGGGAACGACCAGTCGTCGTACCGGGGGCGGTGCGCGACCGCGAACTCGGGGCCGTCCGGGCCGTCGCGCCACAGCAGCGCGCCGGCCGCGCGGATCGGGCCGGCGTGCGCACCGGCGTCAGTCATCGACCGTCCTCCACCGCCGGCTCCGGACCAGGTGGGTCTGGATGTCCAGCAGCGTCTCGCCGGGGCCGGGCTCGCTGCGGGTCCAGGTGCCGTCGCCGTCGAGCGCCCAGGCGTGCGTGCCGGCGTCCATGGCCCGGTCGAGCAGCGCGATCAGCTCGTCGCGCTGGGTCCGGTCGGTGACGGTGACGAGCGCCTCGACGCGGCGGTCGAGGTTGCGGTGCATCAGGTCGGCGCTGCCGAGCCACACCTCCGGCTCGCCGCCGTTCTCGAACGCGAACACCCGGGAGTGCTCCAGGAACCGGCCGAGGACGCTGCGGACCCGGACCGTCTCCGACAGCCCCGGCACGCCCGGACGCAGCGCGCAGATGCCGCGCACCCACACGTCCACCGGCACCCCGGCCCGCGACGCCCGGTACAGCGCGTCGATGATCACCTCGTCGACCAGCGAGTTGCACTTGATCCGGACCCGCGCGCGGTGCCCGGCGCGGTGGTTGTCGATCTCGTGCTCGATCCGCTGGACGAGCCCGGACCGCAGGCTGTTCGGCGCGACCAGCAGCCGGTTGTAGGAGCCCTGCCGGGAGTAGCCGGTGAGGTGGTTGAACAGCGCGCTGACGTCCTCGCCGACGTCGGGGGCGCAGGTCAGCAGGCCGAAGTCCTCGTAGAGGCGGGCCGTCTTCGGATGGTAGTTGCCGGTGCCGATGTGGCAGTAGCGGCGCAGCGTGCCGTCCGGGTCCTCGCGGACGATCAGCGCGAGCTTGCAGTGCGTCTTCAGCCCGACGAACCCGTACACGACGTGGCAGCCGGCCGTCTCCAGCTTGCGCGCCCACGCGATGTTGGCGCGCTCGTCGAAGCGGGCCTTCAGCTCCACCACCACGACGACCTGCTTACCCGCCTCGGCGGCGCTCATCAGCGCGTCGACGATCGGGGAGTCGCCGCTCGTCCGGTACAGCGTCTGCTTGATCGCGAGGACGCCGGGGTCGGTCGCGGCGTCCTCGATCAGCCGCTGCACGGTCGTGGTGAACGAGTCGTAGGGGTGGTGGACGAGGACGTCGCCCTGCCGGATCGCGGAGAAGATGTCCACGTCCTCGGGCAGCGCCTCCTTCGACGGCACGAACGGCGGGTACTTCAGCTCGGGCCGGTCCAGGTCGGCGATGGCGCCGAGCCCGGCGAGGTCGAGCGGCCCGACGAGCCGGTAGATCTGCCGCTCCTCGATGGCCAGTTCGGTGGTGAGCAGCTCCAGCACGCCGTCGGAGATCGACTCCTCGACCTCCAGCCGGACGACCGGGCCGAACCGGCGGCGCAGCAGCTCGCGCTCCAGCGCCTGGAGCAGCCCCTCGCTGATGTCGTCGTCGATCTCCAGATCCTGGTTGCGGGTGACGCGGAACGCGTGGTGCTCGACGACCTCCATCCCGACGAACAGCTGCCCGAGGTGCGCGGCGATCACGTCCTCCAGCGGGGTGAACCGGTCGGGGGACGCCTCGAAGAAGCGCGGCAGCAGCGGCGGCACCTTGACCCGGGCGAACATCGTCGCGTCCGTCTCCGGGTCGCGGACGATCACCGCGAGGTTCAGCGAGAGGCCGGAGATGTAGGGGAAGGGGTGCGCGGAGTCGACGACCAGCGGGGTGAGGACGGGGTAGATCCGGTCGCGGAACAGCCGGCGCAGCCGCTCCTGCTCGGTCTCGGCCAGCTCGTCCCAGCGCAGGATCTCGATGCCCTCCTTGGCGAGGTCGGGCAGGACCTCCTCGCGGAAGCAGGCGGCGTGCCGGCGCATCAGCTGGTGCGCGACCTCGCCGGTGCGCTCCAGCACCTCGCGGGGCTGCCGGCCGCTGGCGGACTGGACGGCGAGGCCGGTCGCCATCCGGCGGGCCAGGCCGGCGACGCGGACCATGAAGAACTCGTCGAGGTTGCTCGCGAAGATCGACAGGAACCGGACGCGCTCCAGCAGCGGCAGCTCGGGATCCTCCGCCAGCTCCAGGACGCGCTGGTTGAAGCGCAGCCAGCTCTCTTCGCGATCGAGGAAGCGGTCGTCGGGCAGCGCTTCGGTGGCACGAGGAAGATGTCCTGGATTGACGGTCATGTCCCCAATTTTCCCTGACCAAGGTGAACAATGGTGGAACGCCGATGTTTCGACGAAGAGTCAGATACGTCGATCATGCCCGCGGTTCCCGTTGATCAACCGGGACATAGGTCCTCTCCCGGCCGACCGCGGCTAGACGCCGCAGGAACCGGTGACGAGGCGGTGCCCCAGCCAGGCCGCCAGGTCCGCGACGAACACGTCGGCGAGCGGCGGCCAGTTCCAGAACCGCAGCCCGAGCTCCGCGAACGCGCACGGCACCGGCCAGCGCCAGCCGTTGAACCCGGTCCGCTCGCCGCAGCGCGCGCAGACCAGCGCGTCCGGACCGCCCTCCAGCCACTCCTCCACCGCGTCCAGGACGGTCTCGAACGGCAGCCAGGCGCCGCAGCGCGGGCACCGCACCCGGTCGTCCTCGCGCATCGTCCCGTAGTAGGCGCCGCGGCCGACGTCGATCTCCAGGCCGTTCGGCCACAGGTCCGGGAAGCCGGCCGGGTCGCCCATCGCCACCGACCCGGCGGCCGGGCCGGGCGCGTACCCGCCAGGGGCGTCGCCGAGGACGCAGTCGGTCCGCTCGGCCAGCACGATCCCGGCGTCGACGAGGCGGGTCAGGACGCGGTCCGCGAGGTCCGGCGCGTCGCCCGGCAGCGCGTCGAGGTCCGCGATCCAGCGGCTCCGTTCCCCCATGCGCTCACAGTACGACGGCACGGACAAACCCGAAGAAGAACGAGGGACTTACGCGAAAGCGGTGACAGACGAGGTAAACAGCCAATCAACGTCCTAGTGTGGCCGTTCCCGTGCGTACAGTAACCATGCGGAAGTAACGACCTGACCGCCGGGAGAGCTTCCCGGGGGAACGCCCTGTAGGTACAACGGGACGGTGACCTCTCACGAGCCTTCCCTTCCGTCCTCCACCGCGGTCCTGTGGCCGCGGTGCTCGGCCGTCCACGGATGCACCGGGCGCGCCGCCGGCGGATTCGCGGGCTGCCCCGCCCATCTGCGGCCCGCCGAGTTCGAGCGGTTCGCGGCCGGGCTGCGCCCCGGAGGCGACCTCGACCTGCGCGGCGTCACGGTCTCCCCGTCGCTGCTGGACGCGGTGCTCGACGCGGTCACCGGCCCCGACGGGCGCCCGCACCTCGGCCGCGCCCGGTTCGACGGCGCCGTGCTGCCGGCCCACGCCGTCCTGCGCGGCGTGTGCGTCGAGGGCGACAGCTCGTTCGACGGCGCCCGCTTCCTCGGCGGCGCGTCGTTCTTCGACGCGCGGTTCTTCGGCCACGTCTCCTTCCGCGGGGCGCGGTTCGGCGGCAACGCCTCCTTCCACGAGGCGCGGTTCCACCGGCACGCCTCCTTCGAGGAGGCGGTGTTCAGCGGCGACGCGCTGTTCGGCGAGGCCGTCTGGCACGCCGACGCCGCGTTCCCCAAGGCGGTGTTCTTCGGCGCCGCCTGCTTCGACCGCGCCCGGTTCGGGCGGGACGCGGCGATGCAGGGCGCGTGCTTCGGCGCGGCGGTCTCGTTCCGGCGGGTCCAGGTCGCCCGGCACGCCCGGTTCGAGCGCACCCGGTTCCGGAGCGGGCTGTGGCTCGGCCCGCTCGTCGCCGGCGGCCGGATCGGCCTCGCGGACGCCGCGGCGCGCGGCGGGCTGCGCGTCCACGCGGCCGCGCGCGCGGTGCACGCCCGCGCCCTCACGGTCCGCGGCGAGGCCGAGTTCCGGCTGCGCCGCGCCGAGCTCGACCTGGAGGGCGCCTGCTTCGACGCGGCGGTGAACGTCCGGTCGCTGCCGAACCCGTTCCAGGGGCTCGCCGAGCCGGAGTCGTGGACCGGTCCCGCGACGGTCCGGCTGGTGTCGCTGCGCCGGGTGGACGCGGCCCGCCTGCACCTCGCCGACGTCGACCTCAGCGGCTGCGGCTTCCTCGGGCTCGTCCGCCCCGACCGGCTGCGGATCAGCGGCGACTGCCCGTTCGCGACGGTCCCGGACCGGCACCGCTGGCGGCCCTGGGGGCACGGCGGCGCCGGCCGCGCCGTGCTCGCCGACGACCTGGCGCGCACCGACGGCGACGCCGCGTGCGGCGTGGGCGGGCTGGAGGACCTCTACCGGGAGCTGGCCCGCGCCACGGCGGGCTCCGACCGCGCCCGCCTCGCCCGCGACTTCCGCTACAGCGCGCTGGAGATGCGCCGCCGCAGCGAGCCGCACCAGTGGCGGCGCTGGGCCCTGCACCTGCTGTGGATCACCAGCGGGTACGGGCTGCGCGCCGGGCGGATGGCGGCCTGGCTCGTGCTCGCCCTCGCGCTGGTGTGCTCCGGGCTGCTGCTCGTCCGCCACCAGCACCCCGAGGCGGCCGTCCGCACCCGTTCCCACCAGCCCTTTTCCTCGTCCGGACGGCGCGCGGCGCACCCCGCCCCGCGCCGGGGCGTGCGCCCCCTCACGCCCTGACACCCGCGTCATCGGACCGCCCCGGATGATCGTCAAAAGGGCGCGGCGCTGTTTTGTCAGTGCTTTGGGTAATGATTCTTGTTATGAGCAGAGACACTCATCCGGGGGTGCAGTGCCCGCACTGCCATTCCCATCTCGCGCTCGTCCCCGTGCCCGGAAATAACGCCCCCGCAGCGGTGCCCGCCCCGGGTTCCGGCACCGTGCCCGATACAACGTCCGACACGGTGCCCGCCAAGGGGCCCGCTTCACCGTCCGCCGCACGACCCGCCCCGCCCGCACAAGCGCCCGTCCCGCCGGTCACCGCCAAGGAGGAATGGCAGCCGCCGCCCGTTGCGGAGGTCCTCGCCGCCTATGCCGGACGCGTCAAGGACTCCGCCACCGCAATGCGCGGCGCCGCCCGCGTCCGCGACAGCCTGAACCGCGCCCGCACCGCCGCCGCGCAGCGGCGGGCCGCCCAGAGAACCGCCCGCCGGACCCCCAAAAGCGCCTGATCACGCCATCACGCCCCGATCACGGCGACCCGTTTCGCGAAGCGGCGGAAGGGACGGCGCACGGCCGCCGAGGCCATGGCACCGTCCCTCCCCGATGCGCGCCCGGCATGGGCGCGGATCACCGCCGACGCGTCACTTCGGCGCGGAATCCGTCCATTCCATGGTCATCACGGAGCTGGAGTCGAGCACCGTTCCGGCGGGCCGCGGCTCCTTCCCCGACGGGGCCAGCAGCACCCTTTCGTCGGCGAGCGCCTTTCCGGTCGCCGGGTCGATCACCAGCAGATGCCGGACCGTCCCGCTCGCGCTCTTCTCCGTCATCCCGATCGCGTCGCCGGTGCGGCCCTGCGGATCGGTGACCCTGCCCACGGAGTCGACCGTCTTCAGCCCGGCCAGCAGCCGGAACGCCGCCGCCCGCACCTTCGGCCGCACGGGCAGCTCGGTGACCAGGCTCCCCGCGACCCGGAACAGCCACGCGTCCGCCTTCATCGGCACGCTCGACGACTCGGTGTCGTGCCCGTCGTACCAGCGCAGCACCTCCTTCTTCAGCCGCGCCGGGTCGTCCGGCAGGCTCTGGAGTTGCTTCATGGTCACGTTCCGGCCCAGCCAGTAGACCTTGTCGCCGTCGACGAGCGCGGAGCGGCTCGTCGACGCCGTCCCCGGCCCGGTCGACACCTTCATGGCCTTGTAGCCGCCCTTGCCGCTCGGCTGGATCGGCACCTGCAGCGACAGCGTCTTCGGCGACCCGGCCCGCCGGTAGGCGGCGGCGTCGGCCGGGGACGCGGGCTTCACGCCGAGCCGCTGCTGCCGGGCGATCATCTTCCCGCCCGGCCCGCCCGGGGCCCACTCGTCCGACCTCTCCATGAGCAGGACGGTGTACCGCTCCCCGCCCTGCCCCCGGGCCAGCCACGAGCTGGTGCCGACCGTCGACTTGTGCCAGTACCGCCCGGCCGGCTCGGACGTCCTGTCCAGCTTCTCGGCGGCGGCGAGCAGCACCGTCCGGGCGTCGAGCGGCCGCTCCGGCCCGGCCTGCGGGCCGTGGCCCGGCGCCTTCGGACCGCCGTCGCCCCCGGACGTCACCGCCACGACGCCCACCGAGGCGGCCGCGACCGCACCGGCCAGGCCGAGCCCCCACGCCGGCCGGACCCGGGACCGCCGCGGCACCCGCGCCTCCCGCGCGCCGGACCCGGCCGGCGCCGCCATCGCTCGCGCCAGCTCGGCCCGCCGGACCTCGTCACCGACCGGCGCGTCCGGGTTCAGCTCCGCCGGCCTCGCCTCGCGCAGCGTCCGCAGCACGTCGTTCATGCCCTCTCCTCACTGACGATTCCCATCTGCGGACGCACCGGGCGGCCCGCCGCCTCGGCCGCCGGACCCCGCGCCGGACCCCGCGCCTGGCCGGGCGTCCCCGCGGGACCGGCCTCGGCCCCGGCGCCCGCGTCGGCGGCGCGCAGCAGGCGCCTGCGGGCCCGGTGCAGCCGGACCCGCAGCGCTGCCGGCGAGCAGCCGACGACCCGGGCCGCCTCCCGCGGGCTCAGCCCCTGCCAGGCGACGAGGATCAGCACCTCGCGGTCGCCCTCGGGGATCGCCGCCATCGCGCGGAGGACGGCGAGCCGCTCCGCCACGTCCTCGGCGATGTCACCGGACGGCCGCGGCGCCCAGCGGGCCAGCTCGGCCGTGCACGCCTCGCGCCGCGCCTCCGCGCGGTATCCGTCGCGGAGCACGTTCCGGGCGACGCCGAGCAGCCACGGCAGCGGCGGGTCGGGGACGTCCGCGAGCCGCCGCCACGCCACCGCGAACGTCTCGCTCACCACCTCGTCCGCGATCTGCCGCCCGGCGCGTGCGGCGGCGTACGCCCACACGCGCTGCCGGCAGGCGTCGTACATCGCGGTGAAGCGTCTCTCGTCGGGGGCCCTCTCACGGGGGGCTGGGTCTGCCACCGCGTGCTCCTCCGTCCGTCCTGGTGTGTCCATCACAGGGAAGTGGCCCGGGGAGGACGATCGTTACCGTCATGCTGGAGCATTAGTGTCATAGCCGGTCGTGCCACTGCTGCGCTGCCCGTAACATTTGCTCGATGGCAACCAACGCCGCCCCCGCCCGCGGGGGCCTCCCGGGGCGAAGGAGCTGAGCTATGACCGCGATGCACAGTCGCGGTGCCGAGCGTCTTCCGGGGGTGGCCGGCTCTCCCCATCTCCTCCTGGTGGAGGACGATCCCGGTGACGCGTTCCTGTTCGAGGAACTGCTCACCGAGGTCCAGCCCAACGTGCAGATCACGGTCGCCTCGACGCTCGCCGAGGCGCTGGAGCGGCTGCGCCCCGAGGTGCAGTGCGTGATCGTCGACCTGTCCCTGCCGGACGCGTCCGGGCTGGACGCGCTGCGCCAGGTGATCGCCCGCGCGCCGTCCACCGCCGTGCTGGTGCTCACCGGCCTCGCCGACGCGCACGTCGGCGTCCAGGCGGTCGCCGCGGGCGCCCAGGACTACCTCGTCAAGCAGGACGTGGACGGCGCTCTGCTCGGCCGCGCCATCAGCTACGCGATCGAGCGCAAGCGGGCCGACGAGTCGGAGCGGCAGCTCGTCGAGGCGCGCGCGGTGGGCCGGGAGAACGCGCGGCTGGAGCGCGGGCTGCTGCCCGTCCCGATCCTCAAGGACGACTCGCTGCGGCACCTCACCCGGTACCGGCCGGGCCGCGACCGGGCGCTGCTCGGCGGCGACTTCCACGACACGGTGCAGACCGACGACGGCACCGTGCACACGGTGATCGGGGACGTCAGCGGGCACGGCGCGGACGAGGCGTCGCTCGGGGTGCGGCTGCGCATGGCGTGGCGGACGCTGGTGCTGGCCGGGCACACCGGGGAACGGCTGCTGTCCACGCTCGACGCCGTCCTGGAGCACGAGCGCTGGGGCGAGGAGATCTTCACGACGCTCTGCATGGCCGCCATCGCGCCCGACCGCCGCAGCGTCCGGCTGTACCGGGCCGGGCACCCCTGCCCGCTGCTCTTCGACCCGTCCGGCGTGCGGGGCCTGCCGGGGGGGCCCCCCGGGCCCGCGCGGGGCGGGGGGGGGGGGTTGGGGGGGGCGGTCTTCGACGGGGTGTCCGGCGACGCGTGGGGGCTGATGCTGTTCACCGACGGGCTGATCGAGGGCTGCGTCGGCGAGGGCGGCGAGCGCCTCGACCTCGACGGGCTGGAGAGGCTGGCGCGCGCCGCGCATGCCCGCGGCGAGCGCGGGGACGTGCTGGTGGACGGGCTGATCACGGAGGCGGAGCGGCTGAACGGGGACGTGCTGTCCGACGACCTGGCGGTCCTGCTGCTGAGCCGGGGTGACCTGTGACGGCCGGCGGCGGGCCGGCGACCGGCCCCGGGGAACCGCGACAGGAGACGCCCGAAGACGCCCCGCGCGAGACCGCCGCGCCTTCCGAGGCCGCGCCGCGCGAGACCGCCGGGACCTCTGAGGACGCCCCGCGCGAGAAGACCGGCGCCGCCCGCGAGGCCCGCGAGGCCCACGCGCCCGACGCGCCCGGTGCTCCCGACGCGTCCGAAGAGGCGAGCGCTTCCGAGGAGGCGAGCGCGCCCGAGCTGCTGGCGCCGCCGGTCGTGCCGGAGGGCGCCGAGCTGCCCGCGTCGAAGGGGATCGGCCGCCTCCGCCTCGTCCAGATCTACCGGGTCGGGTCCGCGGTCCTCGGCGTCCTGCTGCTCGCGGCGTTCGTCGTGGCCGGGACGGCGCTGTACCAGTCCGGGAAGGCGCGCGAGACGCTCATCGACCGGGTCGACCCGGTCGCGCTGGAGCAGTACAAGCTGTCCTCGGCGATCGCCGCGCAGGACACCGCGATCCGCCGGTACACCGAGGAGGGCGGCGCGGACCGGATCACCGAGTACCGCCGGGCCGTCGCGCAGGAGGCGGCGTCCGCCGCGACGATGCGCCGGCTGCTCGCGCAGGTGCCGGACGGCGGCCGGGTGATCGTCCTCCTCGACCGGGTGACCGCGGGCTCGAAGGAGTGGCGGGCGCGGTTCGCCGACCCGATCGCGGCCGGGCACGGCGGCGGGGGGCTGAGCGGCGGCCAGAGCCGGCAGGCGGGCGGGCTGTTCGACCGCGCGCGGGGCGGCATGACCCCGCTGCAGAGCGGCATCACCACCCTGCACGACCACGCGTCCGCCCGGCTGCGGGCCCGCGCGAACGCGGCGCTGTGGTCGGTGGGCGCCGCGCTGCTGATCGCGGCGGTGGCCGTGGTCGCGCTCGCCCTGGTGATCCGCCGGACGGTGGTGCGGCCCGTCGCGTCGCTCGGTGCGCAGGTCCGCGAGGTGGCGCAGGGCGACTTCGCGCACCGGCTGGACGTGTCCGGGCCCGCCGAGATCAACGAGCTGACCGAGATCATCGACGCGATGCGCCGCCGGATCATCGAGGAGTGGCGGACCAGCACCGAGCGGGCCGCGCTGCTGGACGAGCAGGCCGGGGACCTGCGCCGCTCCAACGCCGAGCTGGAGCAGTTCGCCTACGTCGCCAGCCACGACCTTCAGGAGCCGCTGCGCAAGGTGGCGAGCTTCTGCCAGATGCTCGAACGCCGCTACGGCGACCAGCTCGACGAGCGCGGCCGGCAGTACATCCAGTTCGCGGTGGACGGCGCCAAGCGGATGCAGGCGCTCATCAACGACCTGCTCGGCTTCTCCCGCGTCGGCCGCATGGCGCGCCCCGAGGACGCGATCGACCTGAACGAGGTCGCCGCGCAGGCCCTCGACAACCTCGGCTCGCTGATCGAGGAGACGGACGCGCAGGTCGAGGTGGCGGACCTGCCCGTGGTGCCGGGCGAGCGCACGCAGCTCACGCAGCTGTTCCAGAACCTCGTCGGCAACGCGCTCAAGTTCCGCCGCCCCGGCGTCGCCCCGCGGGTCACCGTCAGCGTCCGGCGGGAGGGCGACGAATGGGAGTTCACATGCGCCGACAACGGGATCGGCATCGAACCCCGCTACGCTGACCGGATCTTCTTGATCTTCCAGCGGCTCCATCCGCGGGACGAGTACACCGGCACCGGCATCGGCCTCGCGCTGTGCAAGAAGATCGTCGAGTACCACGGGGGACGGATCTGGCTGGCCGGCGAGGAGCGCGGCGAGGACGACCCCGGCACCACCTTCCACTGGACCCTTCCCATCGGAGACGACGATGAATGACGGCGCGCGCCCCATCGAGGTGCTGCTGGTCGAGGACGACCCCGGTGACGTCCTGCTGACCACCGAGGCGTTCGAGCACAACAAGGTCGCCAACAAGCTGCACGTGGTGAACGACGGCGAGCAGGCGATGGCGTTCCTGCGCCGCGAGGGCGAGTACGAGGGCGCGCCGCGTCCCGACCTGATGCTGCTCGACCTGAACCTGCCGCGCAAGGACGGCCGGGAGGTGCTCGGCGAGGTCAAGGCCGACGAGGACCTGCGCAGCATCCCGGTCGTCGTGCTGACGACGTCCGAGGCCGACGAGGACATCCTGCGCAGCTACCACCTGCACGCGAACGCCTACGTCACCAAGCCGGTCGACTTCGAGCAGTTCGTGTCGGTGGTCCGCCGGATCGACGACTTCTTCGTGACGGTCGTCAAGCTCCCCCGCTGACGGGCTCGGCGCCGGGCAGGCCGTCCCAGTCGACGCAGACGATCACCGCGTCGTCGGCGGGCTCACCGCCCTCGTAGTACGCGACGTAGTGCCGGATCAGGGCGCGGACGGCCTCGGGCGGCTCCTGCAGCCGGGTGTCCCGCAGCGCCTGGAGCAGCGCGACCGCCCCGTACGGCTGTCCGCTCGGCGACAGGGCCGCGTGGACCCCGTCGCTGACGATGACGAGCCGGTCGCCGGGTTCGACGGTGAACTCCTCCACGGCATAGCGGCTGTCCCCGAACATGCCGAGCGGAAGCTGCTCGTCGAACTCGATCGCCTCGGTGAGGTTGCCGCGCATCCGGTACAGCTTCGGAGAGCCCGCGTCCACCGCCCGGACCCGGCCGGTGGCCAGCTCGAACTCCATCAGCAGCGTCCCGACGCTCCGCTCGCCCCGGTGCAGCGCGTACACCGACTGGTCGGCGAGCACGGCCTGCTCGGCGATGTCGGCGCCGGACCGGCGCGCGTTGCGCAGCGCACTGACCGCCAGGTGGGTGAGCGCCGCCGCGGACGTGCCCGTGCCCATGCCGTTGCTGACGGTCAGCGTCAGCCGGTCGCCGGACGAGGTCCAGTCGAAGTTGTCGCCCCACACCGCGTACGCGGGTTCGAGCTGCCCGGCCAGGTGGAACCCGGCGGTGTCGCGGGACAGCGGGGGCAGCAGGTCCCACTGCATCTCGGCGGCGACGGTCAGCCGCGTCCGGCGCCGGATCCGCCGGAACAGGTCCGTCGCCGCGTCGGCGATCTTCAGAGCGCGGGCGAGGACCTCCGCCGCCCGTGCCAGCCACGGCGGCTCCGGCTCCTCGGCGCCGGCCTCGCCCGGGACGCGGACGGTCAGCACGCCGAGCCGCTCGCCCTGCACGGTGAGCGGGAGGTGGAGGAGCCTCCCGCCGATCAGCCCGGACACCTCCCGGTCGGGACGCTGCCCGGCGAAGGCCCGCCCGGGACCGGTGTTGTCGAGCGGGACGTCCTCGTCGGCGGGATCGCGGCCGAACGTCTCCGCCACCCCGCGGACGGCCGGGACGAGGAAAGCCTGCCGATAGTCGATGAGCAGCACCTCGGCGCGCGCCCCCGGCCACTGCCGGGCCAGCTCCGCGGTGGCCGCGGCGACCAGATCGTCCGGCCGGGCGGCCCAGATCGCATTCTGTAACGCCGCGAATGCATCGCCGCGCTCTGGACGGGAAGTCACAGATTCCCTCATCTCGATCCGGGACGGAACCGGCCCGGGATGCCGCAGAAGACGTCGTGTGTAACAGTGGAGGGCATGGTGGACACGTCGGGTGATGATGCGGCCCGGTCCGCTGCCGCTCTCGACGATGCCGCGTTCACGCTGATGAGCGTATGGTCGCACGCCCACAACGCGCCGGACGTCCCGGTGCCGTCCACGCAGCTCAGAGCGCTGTTCATCCTGGAGCGCGGCCCGGTCAACATCAGCAGCCTGGCCGCCGGCCTGGACGCCCTGGTGTCGTCGGCGAGCCGGCTGTGCGACCGGCTGGAGGCGGCCGGCCTGCTGATCCGCGACCCCGGCCGGGACCGCCGCGAGGTGACCGTCCGGCTCAGCGCGGACGGGGAGGCGCTGCTCGACCGGCTGCGCGTGCGGCGGCGCGCGGAGATCGCCGACGTGCTGGCCGCGATGCCGGCGCCCGCGCGCGCGGCGCTGCTGTGGGGCCTCGCGGAGTTCCACGAGGCGGCGTCCGGCCGCGACACCGGCGGCGGCTCGTTCCCCATGATGGCCTGATACCCCTTCTCCCCCGGCCCCATCATCCTCCGATCCACCCTTTCAGTCCCCAAAACCAGGCATGTGCCGAATCTCCCGATAAACGGAAATCAGACGGCAATTATCCGGGCACTTTCCTGGACACGCCGCGCTCATTTTCGCCGTTTACCGAACGGGCGCCTCCTCCACTACTAGCATCCGGCCCCATGGCGAATGACAATGCCTTTCCCGATCATCGCGACCGGAAGGCCGGAAGACCCGCGCGGAGGCCGCGATGACCGCCCGCCGCCTCCGCGCCGACCCCGCCCGGCGGCCGCGCGCCGCCCTCGCGGCGGGCACCCTGCTGGCGGGCGCCGGCCTGCTGCTCGGCGGCTGCGGGCACTCGCCCGCCAACACCGCCTCCGCCCGCGGCGGCGACCGGGCGACCCCCGCGCAGGCCCCGGGCGGCGCGGCCGGCGCCACCGAGGCCACCACGTTCGCCCGCCTCAAGGGCGTCCCGCACGACGACGCACCGGACGGCGCCACCGGCGGGCTCGTCGTGCACCCCGCCAAGCCCGTCCCGGTCCTCGACAAGCCCGGCGGACGGACCGTCGCCACGCTCCCCGCCACGGAACTGGGCGGCCCCACCTGGGTGCCCGTCGTGCAGAGCTCCGGGGACTGGCGGCGCGTGCTGCTGCCGAGCCGCCCCAACGGATCGACCGGCTGGATCTCCGGCGCCGCCGACGGCCTGCTCACCGCGCACACGCCCTACACCGTCAAGGTCGACCTGTCGCGGCGCCGGCTCACCCTGCTCAAGTCCGGCAAGCCCGCCGGCTCCTGGGCGGTCGCGGTCGGCGCCGCCAAGACCCCGACGCCCACCGGCCGCACCTTCATGCTGGCCACCCTCGCCCCCGCCAAGAAGACGCCCAGCCCGCTGGTGCTGCCGCTCGGCACGCACTCGGCCACCCTGGACAGCTTCGGCGGCGGCCCCGGAACCGTCGCCCTGCACGGCTGGCCCGACCGGTCCGTGTTCGGCAAGGCGGTCACCCACGGCTGCGTGCGCGTGCCCCAGGACGCGCTCCAGTCCCTCTCCAAGGTCCCGCTCGGAAGCCTCGTGTTCATCGACGCCTGAGCCCGGCGGCCGGTACGCCCGGCACGCCGTCCGCCGGCGCCCGGACGCGCCGGCGGGACCCCGCGAACCCCGCTCGACGGCCACGGCCGTCCCTTCATCCGGATACACACCGATCGGAGACGATCCATGCACGCCTTCACCCGCCTGACCGCCGCCGGCCTGCTCGCCGCCGGCCTCACCGCCGCGGCCGCCGCGGCCACCGGACCCGCCCTCGCCGCGCCGCCCGATCCGTCCGGGTCCGGGTCGGCCTTCGGGCTCGCCGCCACCGGGCCGCTCGGCGCCGTCCCGCCGGTGCCCGCCGTCTCGTCCGACGGCGGCCCCGCGCACAAGAGCGTGCTCAGCGAGGACCGCCTCAAGGCCGTCCGCGCGTCCGCGCTGAACGTCGACGCGACGCCCTCGAACGCCCGCTCCAACGTCACGGACCTCGCCGTCCCCACCGCGAAGCTGATGGCGAACGCGGTCACCGCGACCTGCCACAACGGCCAGGGCGGCGCGCACCTGACGCGGGCCACCGTCGCGGGCAAGCGGCTGGACGCGACGCCGCCGCCCAACACCACCGTCCCGGTGGACGTCGAGGGCGTCGGCCGCACCTCGCTCGTCCTCAACAAGCAGCAGCGCATGCCGAACGGGCGGCTCGCCGTCACCGCCATGCAGCTGAACCTGCCCGGCGGCAAGGGCGCCGTCCGGGTCGCGTCCGCCACCTGCGGCCGCGTCCCCGCGCAGCGTCCCGCCGAGGCGCCCGCGCCGAAGCCGGTCAAGCACCACGATCTGCCGGTCACCGGCTGACGGCCCCTGGCGACGGCCTAGAACGGCGACGGGCCGGGCGGCGGGGCCCCAGCAGGGCCTACCGCCAGCCCCGGGTGCGGGGGGGCGT
>NZ_JBEPCJ010000077.1:0-53235 GCF_040299565.1 Spirillospora sp. NPDC000708 | reverse complement strand
AAGTCCATCGCGAAGCGACGCCGAAGGCGCCCTTGACTTTGGAGGGGCGGCCCCGTACGCAAGCGCCACCCCACCACCCGAACACCCCTCTTGCCCTACTGCGCTGCTGCCGTAACTTGCTGCCATAACTTGCTGCCGTGACTCGCCGCTGTGACATGCTGCCGTGACTTGCTGCCGGTGACATGCTGCTATGACTGGCGCCATGACTTGCTGCGACGTGACCTGGCGCCTGGTCTTGCTGCCACCGTAACCTGCCGCCTGGTTTGGCTGCCTGGTCTTGCTGCCGGAAAAGCCGCCGCGACTTGCTGCCTATTTGGTGCTCATTGAGAGATGGGATGGCTCTCGGTGTTGATTCAAATAAGAGCGCCCAAGTATCCGAGCGGAACCGTTAGAAGGCGGGCTACTCGTCGTCGCGGTCGGCGCCTGTGGTGACGGCGACGACGTCGGGGAGCTCGCTCAGGACGGCGGTCAGGTCGGGGATCGAGCCGGGACCTTCGAGGACGACGGTGACGACGGCGTTCCAGCGGCCTCGGCGGTGCGCGGGCTCCTCCCGGTCGCGGCGCTCGTCGCGACCGCGCTCGGAGTCGGAGTCGTCCGGCAGGTGCTCGCGTTCCACGTCGGCCTCGATGACGGCGAACCCGCGCTGGGTGCATTCGACGAGGACGCGGCGGAGGGCGCCGCGTCCGTCGCGGTAGACCAGCCGCATGCGGGTCCGGTCGGCGGGCCGGAACCGGTCCAGCGGCAGCCGACGGGTGAGCGCGCTCAGCCCGTAGACGACGAGGAAGTGCCCGGCGGTCCCCGCGATCGCGAGCAGCCAGAGCCCGCCGCCCGCGGCCATTCCGACGGCGGCGGTCACCCAGACGACGGCGGCGGTGGTGAGGCCGCGGACGGCGTCGCGGCGGACGAAGATGAGTCCGCCGCCGATGAAGCCGATGCCGGAGACGATCTGGGCGGCGACGCGGGATGGGTCGAACGCGACGGGTCCGGGGGCGTGCTGGAAACCGTACTTGCTGACCAGCATGAACAGGGCGGCGCCGACGCCGACGAGGGTGTGCGTGCGAAGGCCGGCGCTCTTGTTGCGCACGCCCCTTTCAAGGCCGATGCATGCGGAGAGCGCGAGGGCCAGTAAGAGTTCGCCGATCTGGACGAGTCCTTGACCTGTCACTACCTGGTCCTCCGATCCGGTCGACGATCCGCGGCCCGTGGCCTGCGACGATCCGCGGCGGTCCGCGACGTCCCGCGGCGGCCCGCGGTGGCGCGCAGCGTGCTGCGGCGGCCTGCGGCGGTGATCCGCGGCGGCCCGCGACGATCCGCGGCGGTCCGCGGCGGTCCGCGGCGGTCCGCGGTGGTCCGCGGTGGTCCGCGGCGATCCGTGGTGGTCCCGCGGTGGTCCCGCGGCGGTCCGCGACGATCCGCGGCGGTCCGCGACGATCCGCGGCGGTCCGCGGTGGTCCCGCGCCTGCGACGGTCCGCGGCGGTCCGCGAGGATCCGCGGTGGCCGCCCCGGTGGGGCCGGGGCGGCTCGGCGGGTCAGGTCGCGGTCGGGAAGGACAGCTCGCCTGCGGTGGACGCGGCCTGCGGCTCGGGCCACCGGGACGTGATGGCCTTGGCGCGCGTGTAGAAGCGGACGCCCTCGGGCCCGTGGATGTGGGTGTCGCCGAACAGGGACGCCTTCCAGCCGCCGAAGGAGTAGAACGCCATCGGCACCGGGATCGGCACGTTGATCCCGACCATGCCGACGTGGACGGCGCGCTGGTAGCGGCGGGCCGCCTCGCCGGACGAGGTGAAGATCGCGGTGCCGTTGCCGTGCGGGTTGGCGTTGACGAGGGCGATGGCCTCGTCGAGGCTCCCGGCGCGCAGCACGATCAGGACGGGCCCGAAGATCTCCTCGGTGTAGGCGGGCAGGTCGGTGCCGACGCCGTCGAGCAGGCAGGGCCCGAGGAAGTAGCCGGGGCCGGGGCGTCCGCGGCCGTCGACGACGACGGTGGCGCCGGCGGCCTGCGCGGCGTCGACGTGGCCGGTGACGCGGCGCAGGGCGTCCTCGCTGATCAGGGGGCCCATGTCGGAGCCGGGGTCGGTGCCGGGGCCGACCTTGACGGCGCGGGCGCGGTCGGCGAGGCGCGCGACGAGGGGGTCGGCGGCCTCGCCGACGGCGACGACGACGGAGATCGCCATGCAGCGCTGCCCGGCGGAGCCGTAGGCGGCGGAGGTGATCTGGTCGGCGGCGTGGTCGAGGTCGGCGTCGGGGAGGACGACGGCGTGGTTCTTGGCGCCGCCGAGGGCCTGGACGCGCTTGCCGGCGGCGGTGGCGGTCTCGTGGACGTGCCGTGCGACGGGCGTGGACCCGACGAACGACACGGCGGCGACGTCGGGGTGCCGGATGAGGGCGTCGGCGGTCTCGCGGTCGCCGTTCAGCACGTTGAAGACGCCGTCGGGGAGCCCGGCCTCGGCGTACAGGTCGGCGATGAACGCGGACGCGGACGGGACGCGCTCGCTCGGCTTGAGCACGAACGTGTTGCCGGTGGC
Source organism: Spirillospora sp. NPDC000708 (assembly GCF_040299565.1). Lineage (NCBI taxonomy): Bacteria > Bacillati > Actinomycetota > Actinomycetes > Streptosporangiales > Thermomonosporaceae > Spirillospora > Spirillospora sp. NPDC000708. The sequence continues at coordinate 50,709 of NZ_JBEPCJ010000077.1, read as the reverse complement.
GATCGCGATGGGGTGCATCCACAGCGGCACCATCACCGGGAAGTTGAACGGGACGATGCCCGCGCACACACCGAGCGGCTGCCGGAAGGAGTAGGCGTCGATGCCGGAGGACACCTGGTCGGAGTACTCGCCCTTGAGGGCCTGCGGGATGCCGCAGGCGAACTCGACGACCTCGCGGCCGCGGACGATCTCGCCGCGGGCGTCGTCGAGGACCTTGCCGTGCTCGGCGGTGACGAGCCGGGCGAGCTCGTCCTCGTGCCGTTCGAGGAGGTCGCGGAAGGCGAACATGATGCGGGCGCGGCGGGCCTGCGAGACGTCCTGCCAGGTCTCGAAGGCGCGGGCGGCGGCGCCGACGGCGGCGTTCACCTCGGCGGCGCGGCCGAGGACGACCTCACCGGACTGCTCGCCGGTCGCGGGATCGTGCAGGGGGGCGGTGCTGCCTCCGCCGACCTCGACACCGCCGATCCGGTGCTGAATCAGGCTCATGATTTCCTTTCAGAGGTAGCGGCGCTGGGCCTTCTTGGCGTCGTCGTAGCGGGCGCGGGCGTCCCGCGTCGCGCCGCGCTCGGAGGTCTCGGCGACGGGGACGTCCCACCAGGCGTCGCTGCCGGGGGCGGGGGCGAGCGGGTCGGTCTCGACGTGGACGACGGTGGTGCGGGGCGAGGCGGCGGCCTTGCGGAGGGCGGCGCGGAACTCGTCGGCGCCGGTCGCGCGGAGGACGTCGGCGCCGAGGCTGGCGGCGTTGGCGGCGAGGTCGACGGGGATGGGCGCGCCGTCGAGCCCGGTGCCGGTGCGGACGCGGTGCCGGGTGCCGAACCGGTCGGCGCCGACGGTCTCGGAGAGGTTGCCGATGGAGGCGTAGCCGTGGTTCTGGACGAGGACGACGAGGAGCTTGATCCCCTCGGCGACGGCGGTGGTGAGCTCCTGCGCCATCATCAGGTAGGAGCCGTCGCCGACCATGACGTACACCTCGCGGGAGGGGTCGGCCATCTTCACGCCGAGGCCGCCGGCGATCTCGTAGCCCATGCAGGAGTAGCCGTACTCGACGTGGTAGCCCTTGGGGTCGCGGGTGCGCCAGAGCCGGTGGAGGTCGCCGGGCATGGAGCCGGCCGCGCAGACGACCACGTCCCGGGGGCCGGACTCCTCGTTGACGATGCCGATGATGCGCGACTGGGCGGGCGGGTCGCCGTGGTCGAGGGCGTAGGCGCCGTCGACGATGGTGTTCCATCGGGCCGTCAGGTCCCGCGCGTTCTCGCGGTGGGCGTCCGGTGCCGTCCATCCGGCGAGGGCGGCGTCCAGCGCGGTGAGGGCCTCGCGCGCGTCGGCGACGACGGTGGTGCCGCCGAGCTTGAACGCGTCGGCGCGGGCGACGTTGATGTTGACGAACCGGACGCCGGGGTTCTGGAAGAGGCTGTGCGACGCGGTGGTGAAGTCGCTGTAGCGGGTGCCGATGCCGACGACCACGTCCGCGTCGCGGGCGAGCGCGTTGGCCGCGGTGGAGCCGGTGGCTCCGATCGCGCCGACGGCGGACGGGTGGTCCCAGGCCAGCGAGCCCTTCCCCGCCTGCGTCTCCGCGACGGGGATGCCGGTGCGTTCGGCGAACGCGTGCAGCGCGTCGGTGGCGCCGGAGTAGATGACGCCGCCGCCCGCGACGATGAGCGGACGTTCCGCCGACCGCAGCGCCTCGCACGCGTCGTCGAGGTCGCGGGCCTCCGGCAGCGGGCGCGGGATCCGCCACACACGGCGGGCGAACAGTTCCTCGGGCCAGTCGAACGCCTCGGCCTGGACGTCCTGGGGCAGCGACAGCGTGACCGCGCCGGTCTCTACCGGATCGGTGAGCACGCGCATGGCCGCCATCAGTGCGCTGGGAAGCTGCTCGGGGCGGTTGATGCGGTCCCAGTACTTCGACACCGGCTTGAAGCAGTCGTTGACCGACACGTCATGGGACCGCCCGTCCTCCAACTCCTGCAAGACGGGATTGGCCGGACGGGTCGCGAAGATGTCCCCCGGCAGCAGCAGCACCGGCAGCCGGTTGATGGTCGCCAGCGCCGCGCCCGTGACCATGTTCGTCGCGCCCGGCCCGATCGAGGTCGTGCACGCCAGCGTCGACAAGCGGTCGTTCATCCGCGCGAAGCCCGACGCGGTGTGCACCATCGCCTGCTCGTTGCGGGCCATGTAGTACGGCATCTCCTCGCCATACTCCAGCAGCGCCTGCCCGATCCCCGCCACGTTCCCGTGCCCGAAGATCCCGAAGCACCCCGGGAAGAACCGCTGCTCGCGCCCGTCGCGCTCCGACCACTGCGCCGCCAGGAAGCGCACCAGCGCCTGCCCGACCGTCAACCTCATCGTCTTCTTCTCCTTCACAGCGCCCCCCTCACCGTTCACTCCACCGCTCACAGGCACACTCCACTGCTCACAGGCACTCCGCCGCTCACAGCGCGTCCACCGCTCACAGCGCGTCCACCGCTCACAGCGCGTCCACGGCCGCGTCCACCGCGCCCGCGACGTCGCCGTCCCTCGGGTACAGCAGCGACCGGCCGACGATCAGCCCGCGCACCGTCGGGAGCCGCAGCGCGCGCCGCCACCCGTCCAGCGCGGCGCGCGGGTCGTCGGCGACCTCGCCGCCGAGCAGCAGCGCGGGCAGCGTCGACGCGGCCATCACCCGTTCCATGTCCGGGACGACCGGGACCTTCAGCCAGGTCCGCGCCGACGTGGTGCCGAGCGCGGACGCGATCGAGACGGCCCGGATCATCGCCTCCGGCGTCAGCACGTTGCGGACGCGGCCGTCGACGCGGCGGGAGATGAACGGCTCGACCATCGCCAGCAGCCCGTGCTCGGCGAGCGCGGACACCGCCCGCGCGCAGCCCTCCAGGGTGTCGGCGGTGGCGGGGTCGTCGTCGTCCACCCGCAGCAGCACCTTGCCGCCGTCCAGCCGGGACGCGGCGATCGCGTCCGCGCTGTAGGCGGTGAACCGGTCGTCGATCTCGAAGGACGCGCCGGCCAGGCCGCCGCGGTTCATCGAGCCGATCACGACCTTGCCGTCCAGCACGCCGAGGAGCAGCAGGTCCTCGACGATGTCGGGGGCGGCGAGCACGCCGTCCACGCCGGGGCGGTCCAGCGCGGTGCAGAGCCGGTCGAGCAGCTCGCCGCGGTCGGCCATCGCGAAGGGGTCGCCGCCGGCGGCGAGCGCGCCGCGCGCCGGATGGTCGGCGGCGACGATCATCAGCCGTCCGGTGGCGCCGGCCGGGGCGGAGCGCCGCGGCCGGCGGGCGGCCGCCTCGGCGATGGCCTCGGGGCGCCGCACGCGGGTCTCCGTCAGCGCCGCGATCCGGGACCGCGCCGGGGACTCCGCCCGTGCCGGCACGCTCGTACCGTTCTCCGCGCTCACACCCGTCTCCACGCTCATGCCGGCACCCCGTCCAGCAGCGCCGCCACCTCGGCGTACTCCGGCATGGCGTCGGCGCACGCGAGCCGCGACGCGACGATCGCGCCGGCGGCGTTGGCGAACGCGACGGTCCGCGCCAGGTCCCAGCCGGACAGCAGGCCGTGGCAGAGCGCGCCGCCGAACGCGTCGCCCGCGCCGAGGCCGTTGACGACCTCGACCGGCACCGGCGGCGCCTCCACGGCCTCGCCGTCCGCGCCGACCGCGAGCACGCCGCCGGGGCCGCGCTTGACGACGGCGAGCCGGACGCCCCGGTCGAGCAGCGCGCGGGCGGCCCGCACCGGGTCGGATTCGCCGACGGCGACCTCGCACTCGGCGAGGTTCCCGACGGCGACCGTGGCGTGTTCGAGGGCCTGGCCCGTCCAGCGGGACGCTTCGGCCGCCGACTCCCAGAACATCGGCCGGTAGTCCAGGTCGAGGACGGTGAGCGCGGTGCGGGGCCGGGCGCCGAGCGCGGCGAGCGTCGCCGTCCGGGACGGCTCGGCGCACAGCCCGGTCACCGTCGCCCACAGCACCCCGGCCGACCCGATCGCGGCGAGGTCCAGCTCGTCGGCGCGGATCTCCAGGTCGGGGGCCTTGGGGAAGCGGTAGAAGTACAGCGGGAAGTCGTCCGGCGGGAACAGCTCGCAGAACGTGACGGGCGTCGGCAGGCCGGGGACGTCCGCGACGAACCGGGCGTCCACCCCGTATCCGGCGAGGGCGCGGCGGACGAACCGGCCGAACGGGTCGGCGCCGGTCCGGGTGATCACGGCGGCGCGGCGGCCGTACCGGGCGGCGGCGACCGCGACGTTGGTGGCGCTGCCGCCGAGGAACCGGCCGAAGCCTTCGACCTCGTCGAGCCCGACGCCCGACTCCAGCGGGTACAGGTCGACCCCGACGCGGCCCATCGTGATGACGTCGAGGGACGCGGGCGCAGCGGTCATGCCGCGATCCCGGCGAGGAAGTCCAGGGACGCGCGCACGTCCCCGATCGGCCCGGCGCCGTCGTCCGGCTCGCGGTCGAGGATGGTGTCCTGTTCGAGGACGTACCAGCCGCCGTACCCGGCGCCTTCGAGGGAGCGGACGATGCCGGCGATGTCGATGTCGCCGCCGCCGAGGGGCCGGTAGATGTCCTTGCGGACGGCGTCGGTGTAGGCGATCCGGCCGGCCTGGACGTCGCGGGCGAGCCCGGCGTCGACGTCCTTGAGGTGGACGTGCGCGATCCGCTCGGGGACACGGGCGGCCAGCTCGCCGGGGTCGACGCCGCCGATCAGCAGGTGCCCGGTGTCCAGGCAGAGCGGGATCCCGGAGCCGTCCAGGACGCGCTGCACCTCGTCCGCGCGCTCCACCATCGTGCCGACGTGGGGGTGCAGGACGGCGCGGACGCCGGACTCTGCGGCGAGCGCGGCGATCCGGTCGAGGTTGGCCAGCAGCGCCGCCCAGCCCGCCGCGTCGAGCGCGGGCCGCTCGTCGTATCCGTCGAGGCCGTGCACGGCGGCGAGCACGAGCGTCAGACCGCCTTCCGGAGTATCGGCGGCGGGAGCATCCGCACCGGGAGCGTCCGCACCGGGAGCGTCCGTGCTGCGAGCGTCCGTGCCGGGCGCCGCGGTAGTCTTGGAACGTTCCACACCGAACGCGGTCAGGGTCCGCCGGATCTCGGGCAGCGGGTCGCGGTCCGGGTCGTGCAGCACGACGGGGGCGAACCCGCCGAGCGGGCGCAGCCCGTGCGCGGCCAGCAGGTCCGCGCGCTCGGCGGCGCCGGCGGGCAGGAAGCCGTCCGGGCCGAACTCGGTGGCGGCGAGACCGAGGGCGCCCATCTCCGCCAGCACCCGGCCGGGCGCCATCTGGTGCCCCCACCCGGGCACCTCGCACACCCCCCAGGAGATCGGCGCTCCCGCGACGCGGTCTTTGATCATCGGCACTCCATCCCGGTGAAAGGCGACGCCGGCGCCGCGGCCGGCCCCCGCCGAGTCTGCTGAAACCGGCCGAGCCATGTCAAGGCTTTGTCATGACATTATGAGGTAAGGAGGTTCGGCCAAGCGCGGAGTATCATCCGGTACGGGAGCCCGGCCGGGAGCCGGGCCCGGAGGGAGCCCGGGGTGTACCGACCGCGCGTGATCGTGGACCGCGGCAGCCCCGTGCCGCTCTACTACCAGCTGGCCCGGCAGCTCGAGGCCGCGATCCAGTCCGGCGAGCTGTCGCCCGGCACCCGGCTGGAGAACGAGCTGGAGCTCGCCGAGCGCTGCGGGCTGTCCCGGCCGACCGTCCGGCAGGCGATCCAGCACCTGGTGGACCGCGGGCTGCTGGTCCGCAAGCGCGGCGTCGGCACGCAGGTCGTCCTGTCGGAGATCCGCCGCCCCGTCGAGCTGACCAGCCTGCACGACGACCTGGCGGCGGCCGGCCGGGAGCCGCAGACCGAGGTGCTGGAGTTCGGCACGGTGCCCGCAGACGACCGGGTCGCCAAGGAGCTGGGGCTCGCGGCGGGCGACCCCGTGCTCCGGATGCGCCGCGCCCGGAGCACCGGCGGCGAGCCGCTCGCGCTGCTCACCAACTACCTGCCCGAGGGCCTGCTCGCCGTCACCGCCGACGACCTCGCCCGGCACGGCCTGTACGAGCTGCTGCGCGCGAGCGGCGTCAACCTGCGGATCGCCAACCAGTCCATCGGCGCGCGCCGCGCCACGACCGAGGAGGCGCGGCTGCTGGACGAGCGGCGCGGCGTCCCGATGCTCACCATGACCCGGACCGCCTACGACGACAAGGGCACCGCGATCGAGTTCGGCCGCCACGTGTACCGGGCGAGCCGCTACTCCTACGCGCTCACGCTCGTCGAACGCTGACCGCCGCCGCCCGCGCGGGCGCGCCGGACCTCGTGATCGATTAGAGCGCTCTATTGAATTAGAGCGCTCTAACACTTACGGTGCAGGGCATCCCCCCCGAGCGCATCAGGAGGAACCCGATGCCCTTCGCACCGTTCCGCCCCCGCGGCCACCGCCTCGCCGCCGCCGCGGTGACCGCCGCGCTGGCCGCCGCCGCGCTGTCGGCCGCCCCGGCGTCCGCCGACGACGACGAGCTCGCCCAGGTCCACGCCCGCCTGGAGACCCCGGCGGTGTTCGACGACGACGCGGGCGGCAACGCCAACGCCGACGACCCCGCGATCTGGAACCACCCGAGCGACCACGACGGCGACCTCGTCATCACCACCCTCAAGCAGGCCGGGCTCGCCGTCTACGACGCGTCCGGGCACGAGATCCAGCGGATCGCCGCGCCCGCGCCGCCGCGCGCCGGCGACGAGCCGGGCCGCTTCAACAACGTCGACCTGATCTACGGGTTCCGGCTCGGCGGACGCACCGTCGACCTCGCCGTGGTGTCCGACCGGGGCCGCGACATCGTCCGCACCTACGCCATCGACCCGCGGGCCGCGCTCCGGCACGGCGCGCCGCTCACCGACGTCACCGACGCCGCCGCCCCGTTCGTGTTCTCCTCCTCGCTCGACCAGGTCAACGACCAGGCCACCGCGTACGGGATCGCGTCGTGGAAGGACGGGCACGGCGCCTCGTACGCCGCGCTGAGCCGCCGCCACACCCCGCGCGTCGGGATCGTCCGGCTGGAGGCGACCGCCGCCGGCAAGATCACCTACCGGCACGTCCGGGACGTCGACCTGCCGTCGTCGTTCGCGCTGCCGGGCGGCGGCACCTGGTCGCCGTGCGAGGACCCGGGCCGCGGCCCGCAGGTCGAGGGCATGGTCGCCGACGAGGAGCACGGCGTGCTGTACGCCGCGCAGGAGGACGTCGGCATCTGGCGCATCCCGCTCGACGGCGGCACGCCCCGGCTCATCGACAAGGTGAAGGACTTCGGCGTCCCCGCCGCCTACAACGCCGAGACCGACGAGTGCGAGGTCACCGGCCCCGACCCGGGCGCCGGCGGCGCGCACATCACGCCGGACGCCGAGGGCCTCACCATCTACCGCAAGGACGACGGCGAGGGCTACCTGCTCGCGTCCAGCCAGGGCGACAACACCTTCGTCGTCTACGACCGGGAGGGTTCGAACGAGTACCTCGGGCACTTCCGCGTCGCGCCCGGGACGAACGCGGACGGTTCCGAGGAGTGCGACGGCGCGATGGTGACCAGCGCCCGCGTCGGCGGCTTCAAGAACGGCCTGCTGGTCGTCCACGACGGCTTCAACGCCCCCGACGAGACGGGCCCGGACGGCGAGGTCCGCACGAACACCAACTTCAAGTTCGTCGACTGGAAGGACGTCGCCGAGCCGCTCGACCTTGACGTCACCCCCGGCGCCTGGGACCCCCGCGACTGATCCGCCTCCTTGAGATGCGGCGGCCGCCGTCATGAGCGCCTTCATGACGGCGGCTCGCCGCCGGTCTGCGTGAGGGGCCGGGGGCTGGTTGGATCGGGGGCAGCCTCGTGAGTGGAGGAGCGTTGATGTCCCATCCGACCTTGGAAGACGTCGCCGCGCGGGCGGGGGTGTCCCGGGCGCTGGTGTCGCTGGTGATGCGCGGCTCGCCCAAGGTCGGCAAGGAGCGCCGCGAGGCCGTGCTGAAGGCGGCGGACGAGCTGGGCTACCGGCCGAACGTGATGGCGCGCGGTCTGGCCGCCGGGCGCACCGGGATGGCCGGGGTGCTGGCCGCCGACCTGCACGATCCGTCGTTCGCGTCCGTCCACGACGGGCTCGCGGACGAGGCGGCGCGGCGGGGCGTCCGGCTGCTGCTGGCGAGCGGCGGCGGGCGTCCGGCGCGCGAGCGGGCCGCCCTCGGCGAGCTGCTCGACCTGCGGCTGGACGGGCTGGTCCTCGCGGGCCCGAGGATCGCGGCGGCCGAGATCGAGCGGGCCGCGGCCGGATGTCCCGTGGCGGTGGTGGGGCGCCCGCTGCGGTCGGCAGGCGTCGACTGCGTGACGGGGGACGACGCGGCGGCCGTGCGGCTCGCCGTGACGCGCCTGGCGGAGCTCGGGCACCGCCGCATCGCCTGCCTGAACGTCGGCCGCTCGCGCCTGGAGAGGGCGTTCGAGACCGCCGTGGGCGAGGCCGGGCTCACCGCCGTCGGGGATCCGCGGTGGCGCTCGCCCGGGGCGCCGACGGCGGTCCTCGCCCTCGGCGATGTCACCGGGACGGCCGCGCTGAACAGCCTCTACCGTGCCGGGCTGGACGTGCCGGGGGAGGTGTCGCTCATCGTGCACGGCGACGCCCCGGGCGCGGCCGCCGCCGGCGTGACCACGGTCGCGGCCCCGGCCGCCGAGCTGGGGCGGCTGGCCATGGCCGCGCTGCTCGACCGGATCGACGGCGGTGTCAGTGGCGGCGGTGGCGGCGCGGCGGGGGAGGGACGGCGCGTCACCGTCCCTCCCGTCCTGACCGAACGCGCCACGACCGGGGCGCTCACACCATGACGCGCAGCCCCGGCACGGCGAGCGAGATCGGCCCGGCGTAGACCTTCCGGGCGTCGCGCAGCGCGTCGAGCGGGTCGGCCCACGGCCGCAGGTGCGTGAGGACGAGATGCCCCGCGCCCGCCTCCCGCGCCAGCCCGGCCGCCTGGACGGGCGTCAGGTGCGTCTCGGCGGCGCCGGGCGTCCGCACCGACGCCGCCGCCTCGCAGAGCAGCACGTCCGTGCCCCGCGCGAGGTCGAGCAGTTCGTCGCACTCGCCGGAGTCGCCCGAGTAGGTGAGGCTCGCCCCGCCTCCCGGGCGACTGCCTCCCGGGCGACTGCCTCCCGAGCCCCCGCCCGCCGAGCCCCCGCCCGCCGAGCCCCCGCCCGCCGAGCCCCCGCCCGCCGACACCCGTACCGCCACGCCTGGCACCGAGTGGACGACGGGTGCCGTCACGACGGTGAGCGGCCCGAACGGGCGCGGCTCGGCGGGCGGGGTGCGCCAGTCGAGCGCTCCCGCGTACGCGGGCGGCGCCGCCGGGTTCACCACGTGCGCCGCCGTCCCGGCGGGCGCGGTGACGGGCAGCCGCTTCGCCCCGCCGCGCCGGTCCCGCAGGTAGGCGAGCGGGATCAGGTCCGAGTAGTGGTCGCGGTGCGGATGGCTGATCACGACGGCGTCGACGGCGCACGGGTCGGTGTAGCGCTGCAGCGGGCCGAGCGCCCCGGTGCCGAGGTCCAGCAGCAGCCGGTACCCCGCGTGCTCCAGCAGATAGCAGGAGCACGCGGCGTCCGGTCCCGGGACGGTGCCCGCGCAGCCGACGACGGTCAGGATCACGGCATGACCCGGGCGACCAGGTCGGCGACGGCGCCCGCCGCGCAGTCGGCGACCACGACGTCCGCGGCGGCGCGGACGCCGGGATCGCCGTCGCCCACGGCCGCGCCGAGCCCGGCGGCCTGGATCATGTCCAGGTCGTTGGGGTTGTCGCCGATGGCCGCGATCCGGTCCATCGGCACGCCGCGCAGTGCCGCCAGCTCGCGCAGCGCGGTGCCCTTGGTCGCGCCCGCCGGCAGCACCTCCAGGTACGTCGCCTCCGACCGGACGAGGGTGACGCCGGTCCCGGGGTCGGCGGCGAACCCGGCGAGGGCCGTCTCCGCCGCGCCGACCAGGCCGGGCCGGTCGCAGATCAGCATCACCTTGATGATCTCGTCGAAGGGCAGCTCGCCCCATGAGCCGACCCGCGCGAGGGCGATGCGGTCGCGGCGCGCGTACTCGGCCAGCGCCGCGGACGGCGCGGCCCCGGCGGAGCGGACGTGGGCGCGGCCGCCGCTGAACGCGACCGGCCACACCCCGTCCGGCATCTCGTCGAACAGCAGGGTCAGCCGCGCCCACGCCGCCGCGCTCAGGCACCGCCGGTACAGCACCGCGCCCGTGCTCAGGTCCACGATCCGGGCGCCGTTGTAGAGGATCGCCGGGGTCGCGAGGCCCAGCTCGCGGTAGTACGGCAGCGCGGACTCCTCGCTGCGCCCCGTCGCGACGACCACGCTGCCGCCCGCGCCGGTGAAGCGGCGCAGCGCGGCCAGGTTCGCCTCGACGATCCGCAGGTCGCGGCCGACGAGCGTGCCGTCCAGGTCCGTGACGATCCACTCGGCGGTCCGCACGCCGGTGGCGCTCACGGGCGGCCCGCCGGGGCGAGGCCGGCGATCTCCGACAGCACGGACCCGGCGAGGTCGAACCCGCCGACGCACGCGACGTAGCCGGGCGCGTCCCAGTCGTCCCCGCCCGGCTCCCCGCCGAGCGGCAGGTACGTCCCGCCGGCCCGGCGGACCAGCAGCAGCCCGGCCGACACGTCCCACGCGTTGACGGACGTGCCGTACGCCGCGTCCGACCAGCCCGCCGCGACGTGCGCGAGGCACAGCGCCGCGCTGCCTGGCCGCCGGACGGTGGCGAACGACTCGACGAGCCTCGCGTAGTCGCGCAGCGCCGCGTCGCCCGCCCGCTTCAGCTCGCGGGCGTTCGGGTAGCCGGTGACGATCACGCCGGTCCGGTCCTCGGCCGCGCCGGCGGAGCGGATCGGCTCGCCGTTGCAGGTCGCGCCGTCGAGCGAGGCGGTGAACATGTCGTCGCGGACCGGGTCGTACACGACGCCCGCGACGACCTCGCCGCCCGCGACCGCCGCGATCGAGGTGCAGAAGAACGGCAGGCCGGCGGCGAAGTTCGCGGTCCCGTCGATCGGGTCGACGTACCAGCGGACCGCGCCGGCGGGCGAGCCCTCGACGTCGCCGCGCGTGCCGCCCTCCTCGCCGACGACGACGCTGCCGGGCGTGTGCTCGGCGAGCACCTCGCGGATCGTCTCCTCGGCGGCCCGGTCGTGCTCGGTGACCGGGTCGTGGAAGTCGCGCTTGACCGCGACCTCCGGACGCGAGCGGAACGCGCCGCGCAGCCGGTCGCCGGTCGCGCGCGCCGCGATCTCGGCGATCCGCGCCAGCTCCCTCGACTCGGGCACGCCGATGCCCTTGCTGTTCATGCGTCTCCTTCGGCAGCGGTGGTGAGCAGGTCCAGCAGCCCGTGGCCGTCGTCCACGACGGCGTCGGGCCGGTAGCGGACCTCGTACGGGACGTCGTAGGTGCCCTTGGCGACCATCAGCACGTTGCCGCCGACGCCGGCGCGGTGCCCGCACACCACGTCCCGGTCGAAGTTGTCGCCGACGTACCAGGCGTCCTCGGGCTCGACGCCGAGCGCGCGCGTGGCGATCCGGATCATCTCGGGGTTGGGCTTCCGGACGCCGGCCTCGTCGCTGTAGACCTCGATCGCCAGCTTCCCGGCGAGGCCCGTCGCCTCGGTGTAGTCGCGGTGCACGGCCCCGGACAGCGCGTTGCTGACGATCCCGCACGGGACGCCGAGCGCGGCGGCGCCGTCCAGCAGCTCGGGGATGCCGGGGCGGGTGCGGCGGTCCTGCCGCAGCTCTCCCATCCGCTTGCACAGCGGGGTCGCGTGCGCGACGACGAGCTGCCGCGCGGCGGCCGGCCAGTCCGCGGCGACGTAGTCGCCCCAGAACCCGGTGTGGGTCATCTCCGCCGGCGCGTAGGGCCGCGACATCGCGTCCTTCCAGCACTTGTCGGCGGCGGCGCCGGCCTTGATGTCGGTCTCGACGGCGGCGGCGTCGAGGTCGTGGCAGCCGGCGCGGGACAGCAGCGCGTGCACCTCCTTGGCGAGCGCCGCCGACCAGCCGGGCCTGCGGGACGTCTCGACGAGCACGCCGCCGAAGTCCAGCAGCAGCGCCCGCGGCCGGCGCATCGCCCGCCCGGAGAGCCGGTGCGGCCGCTCGCCCGCACCGTTCGTGCGGTTCGTGCCGTTCGTGCCGTTCACGGGGCCGGTGGTCGCGTTCTCGTCGCTCACTTGGCGCCCTCGCGGACCGGGGTGACGGCCTCGTCCCAGGCGGCCGACCGGACGCCGTCCTCGCCGAACAGGTGCAGGTGCTCGGGACGCGCCCAGCAGCGCAGCGCGTCGCCCGGCCCCGCGCCCGGGTCCTCGTGCGTGATCGCGAACATCCGGGTGTCGTGCACGCGCAGCTCGACCGTCCAGCTCGGGCCGGTCGGCAGGACGGTCTCGACGACGGCGTCCTCCGACCAGGCGGTGTCCGGCACGGTGGTGTCCGGCACGGTGGTGTTCGGCGCGGTGGTGTTCGGCGCGGTGGTGTTCGGCGCGGCGCCGCCCTGCGGGGCGAGCCGCAGCGCCTCGGGACGGACCCCGAAGCAGCCGACCGCGCCGAAGTCGCCGCGCTTCTCCGCGAACCGCTGGAGGGACGAGGCGAGCCCCGCCTGCTCGGCGGGCACCATGTTCATCGGCGGGCTGCCGACGAACTCGGCGACGAACCGGTTCGCGGGCCGCTCGTACATCTCCATCGGCGGCGCGACCTGCTGGAGCTCGCCGCCGCACATGACGGCGATGTGGGTGGCCATCGTCATGGCCTCCATCTGGTCGTGGGTGACGAACACGACGGTCGCGCCGGTCTCGTCGTGGATGCGCTTCAGCTCGGTGCGCATCTCCAGGCGGAGCCGCGCGTCCAGGTTCGACAGCGGCTCGTCCAGCAGCAGGACGTCGGGGTCGACCGCGAGCATCCGGGCGAGCGCGACGCGCTGCTGCTGCCCGCCGGACAGCTGCGACGGGTAGCGGTCCGCGCATTCGGCCACCTGGACCTTCTCCAGCGCCTCCATCGCGCGGGCCTTGCGCCGCTCCGCCGGGACCTTGCGCATCCGCAGCCCGAACTCGGTGTTCCCGCGCACCGTCAGGTGCGGCCAGAGCGCGTAGTTCTGGAAGACGAGCCCCATGTCGCGCTTCTCCGGCGGGACGTAGACGCCGCGCTCCACCGAGTCGAGCACCCGGTCGCCCACGGTGATCTCACCGCGGGTCGGCTGCTCCAGCCCGGCGATCATGCGCAGCGTGGTCGTCTTCCCGCAGCCGGACGGCCCGAGCAGGCAGGTGAACGAGCCGTCGGGGATGGTGAGGTCGAGGTCCTTCACCGCCGCGTGCCCGCTGACGTAGTTCTTGACCACTCCGCTGAGCGTGATGGTCGGCATTGATCAACCTCCGATGCCCGAGGCCAGGCTGCTCTTGGTGAGCCGCTGGGCCAGGTAGGTCATGGTGAACGAGACCAGCGCGATGACGAGCACGACGCCGTTGGCGAGCTGGGTGTAGCCGTAGTCGACGAGCCCGATCGACAGCGTGGTCAGCAGCTGGGTGCCCGAGGTGGTCAGCATGATCACGATGCTGAGCTCCTTCAGGCCGGAGATGAACGGCAGCACCACGCCGGTGACGAGGGCGCCGCGCTGGATCGGGATGATGATCCGCAGCATCCGGGTCGGCCACCGCGCGCCGCTGATCTGCGCGGCCTCCTCCGGTTCCCGGCCGAGCTGCATCATCGCCGCGATCCCCGACCGGGACGAGTACGGCAGGTGCGTGATGACCAGGACGACGACGAGCAGCGTGATCGTCCCGTACAGGGCGGGGACGGGGCCGCGCCGCACCGCGAACAGCGACAGGCAGGCGGCGGCGAACGCGATGCCGGGCACGAGGTAGGGCAGGAACGACACCTGCCGCAGGAACGTCGAGACCCGGCCGCCGTCGCCGCGCACGACCACGTACCCGATGAGCAGGCCGAGCAGGCCGCAGACCAGGGACGCCAGGCCGACGATGCGGAGGCTGTTCCAGGCGGCCTCCCACAGCTCGGTGCCGCGCAGCACCCCGTGCGGGAACCCGACCGCGCCGGGGATGTCGCTGCCGAACCAGTACTTGAGCGTGAAGTTGTCCGCGCTGAACACGCCGGGGGTCTTGGTGACCGTGGACAGCAGCAGCGTCAGCACCGGGATGACGACGCTCGCGGCGAAGACCGCCATGCCGAGGGAGAAGGCCGGCCAGCGCCAGGCGCGCAGGTCGCCGCGCCGGTCCATGGCGCCCTTGCCGCCGACGGTGACGAACCGGCGCTGCTCGCGGACGAGCCGCGTGTCGACGAGCACGACCAGCACGCCGACCAGGACGATGACGCCCGCGAGCGTCGACGCGACGCCGGTGCTGCGGTCGCGGATCGCGTGGTAGAGGCTCGTCGACAGCACGTTGTAGTCGCTGGGCAGCCCGAGGATGTACGGGGTGCCGAACGTGCCGAGGACGCGGCCGAGCACCAGCAGCACCGCCGACGACAGCGCCGGCATCATCAGCGGCAGCGTGACGCGGCGCAGGACCGTCCGGCCGCCGGCGCCGAGGATCCGCGCCGAGTCCTCCAGCTGCGAGTCGATGCGGCGCAGCGCGTTCCCGAACAGCAGCAGGACGAACGGGTAGTAGTGCAGGCCCAGCGTCACGATGATCGGCAGCGGCCCGTAGGCGAGCCAGCCGGGGGTGTGGATGCCGGCGCCCTGCAGGTAGCCGACCTGCCCGCCGGACCGCTCGTTCTTGAACAGCGTCAGCCACGCGAGCGCGAACGTCCAGGACGGCAGCATGTACGGCACGACGAGCGCGGCGGCCAGGAACTTGCGGCCCGGCACGTTCGTGCGCGTCACCAGCCACGCCATGGAGCCGCCGACGACGAGCGCGAACACGATGACGCCGACGGCGACGAACAGCGTGTGCCACAGCGGTTCCCAGAACAGCAGCTTGCTGACGGGCGAGCGGAACACCCGCCACAGGTAGTAGCTCGTCCAGGAGCCGGGGGCCTGGCCGGAGCGGGCCTCGTCCCCGTACTGGACGCGGCCCGCGTCGGAGATCACCGACACCAGCGGCGCGATGACCAGGTACAGCAGGACGAGGGTCATCACCATGCCGAGCAGGACGGTGGGATCGCGCAGCAGCACGCGGGCCCGGTACAGCACGCGCCGGCCACGTGACGCCGGCGGTGCGGAGGCGGCGACCGCCATGGAAGGTTCCTCCGGGGTGAGAGGGGACCGGCGGGCCGCCGTTCGCGGCCCGCCGGACGGGGGATCAGTGGTGGTTGAGACGCCAGAAGTCCTTGATGTCCTGGCGGGCGCGGAAGTCGGCGATGAGCTGGCTCGACGAGAACCGGTAGAGCTGGCCGTTCCAGTCGGTCAGCCCGGGCGGGTTGTTCCTGCTGACGCCGACCGCGTCGTTACCGGACACCCCGCCGGCGTGGGCCTCCAGGTCGAAGCCCTCCTTCTCCATGGCGAAGTGCACGAACAGCTTGGCGGCGTTCGGGTGCTTGGAGCCGGTGGCGATGGTGGCGAACTTCGGGTAGGCGAAGCCGGTCCACGGGTTCAGGCCCTCGCAGACCTTCATCTGGTAGCCCTTCTCCTCCACGTCGCGGAACTTCGCGATGGAGAACAGGCCGATGCGCTGCTGGGTCTGGTTGGGGGCGGCGACGCCGGCGGCGACGTCCTCGTCCTCGGTGGTGAGGACCGGTGAGTTCTGCGCGAACCGCTTCACCCACTCGTGCGCGGGGTCGTCCTCGGTCAGCTTGAGCTGGCCCTTGCCGAGCTGCGCGTACGCGGCGGTGAGCTTGTCGCCGCCCTGCTTGGCCATCTGCGTGAACCACTGGGTGAAGACCTCCTTGCCCAGCGGGTCCTGCAGCATCACCTTGCCCTTCCACTTCGGGTCGGTGAGGTCCCAGATGTTCTTCACCGGGCAGCCCTGCGGGCTGAGCTTGGTGTTGTAGACGAACACGTACGCCTTGGAGATCATCATCAGCGGGTTGCGGTTCGCCTCGCCGATGTGCGGCGCGAGGTCCGGCGGGATCCACGTCTGGACGATCTTCTGCGGGAGGAGTTGGCCGACGAGCATCGGGCCGTCCTCGAACAGGTTCACGTCGATCGTGACGTTCTTTGCCTGCGCCTCGCGGGTCATCTTCTCGGCGGTGTCGGCGGCCTTGGACTTCACGCCCTCGGCCTTGATGCCGTACTTCTTCGTGAACGCCTCCGCCATGTCCTTGACGTCGCCGCTGCCGTCGTAGGCGAGCACGCTGCCCTCCTTCTTGGCGGCGGCGACGAGGTCGTCCAGGTCGAACGACGCGGCGTCCTGCACGGTCACCGACGGCAGCGGCGTCCCCTCCTCGCCGGCCTGGCCGCTGGTCGAGGGCGCGCAGGCGCCGAGCAGCGCGGTGGCGACGGCGGCGGCCGCCGCGGCACCGGCCCGGGCGCGGCGCCCGGTGGGAATGGTGCGGATCATGTGGGTTCTCTCCTCGTGTGCATCCGCGGGCCCCCGACCTGCGGCTCTCATGCGGGTGACAGCGGGGTCAGTGCCGTTCGAGGGGGGACGACCCCCCACGCTCCCCGATCGGCTGCGTCGGCATCAGTTCCTCTCGAGGGGGGACGACCCCCCACGCCCCCCGATCGACTGCGTCGGCATCAGTGACTGCGTTTCAACATCGCGTCGGACAGGGCGTCCGCCGCCTCGCCGAGGCGGCGGCCGACCGCGTCGAGCCGGGCGAGCAGCTCCCGGCCGCGCAGGACGTCGGTGCCGAGCGGTCCGGCGAACAGGCGGGCCAGCTCGGCCTGCCGGGTCTCCCGGACGCGGTTGCGGGCCTTGCGCGCGCCCAGCGCCGCGAGGGTGACGGCGGCGGGCTCGGCGAGGACCTTCCGGACGGCGCCGTCGAGGGCGGTCAGCCCGTCGAGGACGGCGTCCAGCGGTGCGAGGGTGAAGTCGAGGTCCGGCGGGCCGAACAGGTCGGCCTCCCGGACGAAGTCGCGGAGGTTGTCCAGGACGTCGTCGACGGACCGGGACAGCCGGTAGAGGTCCTCCCGGTCGATGGGGGTGGCGAGGACGCCGTGCAGCATCGCGGCGAGCGCGGCGCGCTCGGCGTCGCCGGCGTGCTCGATCTCCGCCATCCGGGCGCGGGCGTCGGCGGGCGGGGTGCGCCCGGCGGCCATGGCGCGGGCCAGCTCGGCGCCGTCGCGGACGGCGCGGATCTGCCGGCCGACCTGGTCGATCACCCGTGTCCCGGAGCGGCCGCGCAGGTCGTCCCAGACGAGCCGGAAGCGGCGCGCGGGCCGCACCGCGGCGCTCACAGCGCCCTCGCGGCGAGGCCGCCGGCGGCGCCGGCGGCGAACGCCAGCGGCAGCGTGAACAGCCACGCCGCGCCGATGCCGAGGACGTTCTGCCAGCGCACCCGGGACGCGCCCTCGCTGGCGGCGACGCCGACGACCCCGGCGGTCACCGACTGGGTCATGCTGACCGGCGCGCCGGCGAGCGAGCTGGCCGTCACCGACGCCGCTGCGGCCGCCTCGGTGGACACGACGTGCAGCGGGCGGGCGAGGACGAGGCCGCGGCCGAGCCGCTCCCCGACGCGGTGCACGGCGCTGAGCGCGCCGGCGCAGAACACGACGGCGATCAGCAGCAGCATCAGCGGGGCGGGCTGGACGGGGCCGACGGCGCCGAGCCGCCGGGTCGTCACGACCTGGCGGGCGACGCTGACGACGGCGAGCATCTTCTGCCCGTCGTTGGCGGCGTAGGCGGCGCACTGCGCGCCGTAGGCGAGGACGTGGGCGGTGCGGACGGCCCGCGGCATGCCGGTGAACGACGGGACGCGCCGCGACGCGAGCCCGAGGCCGTAGCCGACGGCGGTCCCGACGAGCGGCGCCGCCGCCCCGATGAGCAGGACGGTGGCGAGGCCGTCCCACGACACGCGCAGGCCCATGCCGAGGCAGGCGCCGCCGATGCCGCCGAGGATCGCGAGGGTCAGGCTGGTCGGCAGCCCCTTGCGGGACAGGAGCCCGACGATGCCGAGCGCGACGGTCACGCCGAGCAGGAACGCGACCGCGCCGTGGGGGTCGCCGAGGTCGGCGAGCCGCTCGGTGAAGGTCCGCGCGACGGCGGTGCCGACGAGCTGCGGGACGAGCACCAGCGGCAGCAGGACGAGCAGCATCAGCAGCGGCGCGGGCGAGCGGGGGTAGCGGCCGCTCAGCCCGAGCAGCGCGCCGCCGTCGTTGACGCCGGTCACCCAGACGAAGGCGAGGGCGACGGCGCCGAACGCGATGGCCCAGATCATCGCAGCTCCGCGGGCCGGACGCGGCGTTCCTCGTGCAGCGACACCGTGGCGGCCTCGGCGATGAGCAGCGCCTCCAGGGCCTCGTCGACGGTGCACGGGCTGTCCGCGTGGCCCCGCGCCATGTCTAGGAACGTTCCAATCTCGCTCGCGTAGGCGGGCTCGAACCGGTCCCAGAAGTTGGTCCACGCGTCCCCGGACGGCCAGTCGACGCCCGGCTCGGCCGACCGCAGCGCGGCCCGCTCGTCCAGCCCGACCACCCACGTCCCGGCGGTGCCGGACAGCTCCATCCGGACGTCGTAGCCCGCACCGTTGTAGCGGGACCCCTGCATCGTCGCGATCGTCCCGTCGTCCAGCACCAGGACGGCGGCGCTGGTGTCGACGTCCCGGGCGTCCGCGAAGTAGCCGTCGCCGCGGTTGGCGCCGACCGCCGTCACCGACTCGACCTCGCGGCCGGTGACCCAGCGCAGGATGTCGAAGTCGTGGATGTGGCAGTCCCGGAAGATGCCGCCGGACGTGCGGACGTACTCGGCGGGCGGCGGCGCCGGGTCGGCGGTGACGAGGTGCACGCGGTGCAGGTCGCCGAGCCGGCCGTCCAGCACCGCCTGGCGGGCGGCGGCGTACCCGGCGTCGAAGCGGCGCTGGAAGCCGATGTGCACCGGCACCCCGGTCTTGGCGACGCGGTCGCGCACCTCCAGCGTGGTGCGCAGGTCGGGGGCGACGGGCTTCTCGCAGAACGCCGGCACGCCGGCCTCGCAGGCCCGGACGAGCAGGTCGGCGTGGGTCGAGGTGGGCGTCGCGATCAGCACCGCGTCCGGGCGGGCGGCGAGCACCGCGCCGGGGTCGGCGGCGCGGGCGCCGAGCGGGCCGGCGAGGGCCTCGGCCCGGCGCGGGTCGGCGTCGCCGATCACCAGCTCCGCGACCGCCGGATGACCGCTCAGGAACCGGGCGTGCCACGCCCCGATCCGTCCCGCGCCCAACAGTCCGACCCGCATGGTGTGCCTCCAATGGCCCGGTCGAGGGGATGACGCGTCATCCGGAGTTCAGAGAGTGTTCACCCTCTGTTCACCTTCTCGTCATCTGTGTGGCCTGGGGCACATTTGTATCCGCAGCGGGAGGGCCCGTCAATACTTTGTTCTTACATATGGACGTACTGACGTGACGTCATGGACGCGGTGCGGGCCGTTCGCCGAGGCCGCGGGCGGCGCCCCGGCCGGGCCGCCACCGGGATCTTGACTGCGGTTGCGGAGCGGGTTACCGTCCGCGACGGGTTCACACGCCGACCCAGGCGGTGCGGAGGCCACGCGATGAGGCATGCGATCCGGCCGGCCGGCGAAGACGCGACGGGCATCGTCCCACCTGCGCGTCCTCCGGCAACAGACGGGGAACGGCTTCAGCGCGTCCGCGGCGCTCCCGCGCCGAGCAGGGAGAGCGTGCTGGCCGACGTGCGCGCCCATCTGGCCGGGGGCGGCGGCGCGCTGCTCGTCGGCCCCACCGGGATCGGCAAGTCCACGCTCGTGTCCACCCTCGCCGACGAGTACGCCGCGGCCGGGCACCGGGTCTTCGCGTGCTGCCCCGCCGAGACCGAGCGCCACCTGCCGTTCCTCGGCCTCATCGACCTGGTCGCGCAGGGCGCCGACGAGGTCGTCGACCGGCTGCCCGAGCCGGAGCGGCGCGCCCTGCGGTCCGCGCTGCTGCTGCACGACGTCCCGATCGGCGAGCGCGACCTGCTGAGCCTGCGGCTCGGCGTGCTGCACACGCTGCGGATGCTCTGCGCCGACCGGCCCGGGCTCGTCCTCGTCGACGACGCGCAGTGGCTGGACCAGCCGACCGGTGAGCTGCTCGCGTTCGTCGCCCGGCGGGCCGGGCGGCTGGCGCCGCCGCTGCGGATGGTCGCCTCCGTCCGGGCGTCGTTCGGCGACCCGCGGCGGTCCGGCGGGCAGTGGCGGGACGCGGCCGGGCTGTGCCCGAAGCCGGTGCTGACGGTGAAGGTGCCGCCGATGTCGGCGGCGGAGCTGGCGGCGCTGCTGGCGGATCGGTTCGGCCGGTACTGGCCACGGTCGCAGGTGGCCCGCATCCACCGGGTGAGCGGCGGGAACCCGTTCTTCGCCGTGGAGCTGGCGCGCAGCGCGGTGGAGAGCGGCGCGCTGGAGGACGGCGGCCCGCCGGGCGGCGCCCTGCCGATCCCGCAGAGCCTGTCGGTGCTGATCCAGAAGCGGGTGGGCGCGCTGCCCCGGGCCACCCGCGAGACGCTGCTGATGGCGAGCGCGGCGAGCCGCCCGTCGGTCGAGCTGCTGCGCCGGGCCGGCGGCGCGGACCTCGCGGAGGCCGAGCGGCAGGGCATCGTCGACGTGGACGCCGGCGGCCAGATCCGGTTCACCCATCCGCTGCTGTCGGCCGTCATCTACGCCGAGGCGGAGGCCGGCGACCGGAAGGCGGTGCACGCGTCGCTGGCGCAGGCCGTCCGCGACCCGGTGGAACGGGCGCTGCACATGGCGAAGCTGACGTCAGGGCGGGACCGGCGGATCGCCGGGACGCTGGAGGACGCCGCCGCCGTAGCGCGCCGCCGCGGCGGCCTGTCGACGGCGGCGCACCTCGGCGAGCTGGCCGCCGACCACACCCCCGAGTCCGAGCGGGACGCCGAGGTCGGCCGGCGGCTGCGCGCGGCGGAGGACGCCGTCGCGGCGGGCGACTACCCCCTGGCGCGGCGGCTGGCGCACCTGGTGCTGGAGGCGTCCGCGCTGCCGCGCGACCGGGTGCGCGCCTGGATGGTCGTGATGGACTCCTCCGGCCAGGCGCTGGCCGAGGTGGAGGAGGTCTTCCCGCGCGCGATGGAGGACGCCCGGGGCGAGCCCGAGCTGCTCGCGCCGCTGCACTACCGGCTGAGCTGGCGGGCGTGGATGGTGCTGGGCTCGGCGGAGGCGGCGCTCCAGCACGCGCGCCGCTCCGCCGAGCTGGCCGCCGTCGCCGGGGACCGGGCGACGGAGCTGCTCGCGCTGACCAAGCAGGCGAACATCGAGTTCTTCCTCGGCCGCCCGGAGGGCGAGCGGACGCTGCGCCGGGCGCTCGCCGACCCGCAGGAGCCGCAGGTCATGTGGCACCACAACGGGCCCATCTACCTCAAGCACCGGCACCACCTGCTGCACGACCGGCTGCAGGAGGCCCGCAACGAGCTGCGCACGCTGATCTACGGCGTCCGCCAGCGCGGCGTCGTCGAGAGCCTGTGCCTGAGCCAGTTCTGCATGAGCCAGGTGGAGATCCACCGGGGCCGCTGCCGGCAGGCGCTGAGCCTCGCCCGGCAGAGCCTGGACCTCGCGGAGGACTCCGGGCTGAGCCAGGGGCCGTCCTGGTACTCGCTGGCGCTCGCGGAGGCGGCGGGCGGCGACCTCGAACGGGCGCTGACCGCGGCGGAGCAGGCGCTCCAGCACAGCGAGACCGACGGCGACCTGCTGTTCCTGCCGCGCGCGCTGCACGCCGAGGCGCAGGTGCGGCTGCGGCTCGGCGACGCCGCCGCCGCGGTGCGGATCCTGCAGCGGGTCCGGCTGATGGAGACGTCGCAGGGGCTCGGGGACCCGGCGGTCCGCCGCTGGCACGCCGACCTCGCCGACGCCCTCGTCGCCGTCGGCCGCACGAAGGACGCGGCGGACGTGCTGTCCGAGGCGAGGGCGCAGGCGACGCGGCTCGGGCGGCGCAGCGTCCTGGCGGTGCTGGAGCGCTCGTCCGCGCTGGTCCGCGCGGCGGAGGGCGACCGCGAGGGCGCGCTGGACGGGCTCGTCCGCGCGGTCGAGCTGTCGCAGGCGCTCCCGTACCGGCTGGAGGAGGGACGTGCCTGGCTGGAGTTGGGCGCGTTCCGCGCGCACACGGGAGACGTGGAGGCGGGACGCGCCGACCTGCTGCGCGCCCGGACCATCTTCGCCCGTGCGCAGGCCCGGCCCTGGCTGGAGCGCGTCCAGGACGAGCTGCGGGACATCGAGCACGGCAGGCACCGGCACGGCGACTCGGAGCACGCCGGTCCCGGCAACGGCGCCCGCGGCGGACCGGAGCGCGGCGGGCACGGGCACGGGTCCGGCGAGGCCGGCGGCCGGGGCGCGGGCGCCCACCCGCTGGACGTCCTCACCGACATCGAGCGCGAGGTGGCCGTCCTGGTCGCCGAGGGCGCGACCAACCGGGAGATCGCGTCCCGGCTCTTCCTCAGCGTGAAGACCGTCGAGGCGGCCCTCACCCGGACGTTCCGCAAGCTGGGCGTCCGCTCCCGGGTGGACGTCGCGCGGGTCGCGGTGTCCGGCCGCTGACCTGCGCTTTCGCTGAGTTCCTGCGGCTCGCCGGAGGGGCGTGCCCGCAGGCATAGGGATATCCCTACGCCTTCGCCGTGAGGCTTCTGCAAACGCTCACGTGTCCACAGACTCGCGCTTGTCCGTGACGCCCGACTTGAACCGAATCACCCAGTGTCGGAATCGCACAGAAGGGAGCGGATGCCGCGGCCTCCGGACGCGTCCCCCCCGTCACCACGGGATTACCCGCTTCAGTGGTGAAAGGACAACCACCCCCATGTCCCAACGGACAATCGCGATCGCCTCATCGGCGGCCGCGCTGATCGCCCTCACCGGCGTCGCGGTCGCACCGCAGGCCGCGGCGACCCCGCGGCCGACCCCCAAGGCCAAGACCCAGCCCGCCGGCCCGGACGCCTTCTCCAAGGCCGACTTCACGCTGAACCCCGCACCGTCCACGCGCGACAAGGCCGTCAAGAACGCGCGGAAGGCCCTCGACGCCCACGGCGCGCGCGCTCACCGCGCGAGCGGCCAGGCGTTCAAGGTCCGCACCGTCGCCGTCAGCCGCGACGGCGCCGCCGACGTCCGCTTCGACCGGACCTACAAGGGGCTCCCCGTCTACGGCGGCGACCTCATCGTCCACCTCAAGCCCAACGGCTCCTACCGGACGCTGGAGACCGCGTCCGCCACCTCCGGTGCCATCGGCACCACGCCCGCCATCAGCTCCCAGAACGCCGCCGCGCTCGCCCGGCAGCAGCTCAAGGGCACCGTCTCGGCGGTCTCCGCGCCCAAGCTGGCGATCAGGATGGACGGCCGGTCGGCCACGCTGGTCTGGGAGACCGTCGTGTCCGGCGTCAAGGCCGACCAGACGCCGAGCCGGCTGCACGTCATGGTCGACGCCCGCAAGGGCCGCGTCGTCCAGAGCAGCGACCAGATCGACACCATCGCTCCCGCCGGCGTCCGCGCCGCCGCCCCCGCCGCTCCCGCGGCCCCGCGGACGGCGCTGACCACCGGCTCCGGCCACGGCATCTACGTCGGGACGGTCAACATCGACCTGACGCAGTCCGGCAGCACATGGACGATGAAGGACCCGTCCCACGGCAACGGCTACACCACCAACCTCAACCACGCCACGTCCGGCACCGGCACCACCTTCAGCAACACCACCGGCACGTTCGGCAACGGCTCCAACAGCGACCCCGCCTCCGCCGGCGTCGACGCCCACTACGGCGCCGCGATGACCTACGACTACTACAAGAACGTCCAGGGCCGCAGCGGCATCTTCGGCGACGGCCGCGGCGTCCCGTCCCGCACCCACTACGGCAACGCCTACGTCAACGCGTTCTGGGACGGCACCCAGATGACCTACGGCGACGGCCAGAGCAACGCCCGGCCGCTCGTCGAGCTCGACGTCGCCGGCCACGAGATGAGCCACGGCGTCAGCGGCGCCCTCACCGGCTGGGAGGAGAACGGCGAGACCGGTGGGATGAACGAGGGCACCAGCGACATCTTCGGGACGATGGTGGAGTTCTACGCCAACAACCCGGTCGACACGCCCGACTACACCATGGGCGAGCTGATCAACATCAACGGCGACAACCAGCCGCTGCGCTGGATGTACAACCCGTCGCTCGACGGCAACTCGCCCAACTGCTACAGCAGCAACAACGGCAGCCTGGACCCGCACTACTCGCTCGGCCCGCTCACCCACTGGTTCTTCCTCGCCGCCGTCGGCAGCGGGGACCACGGCTACGGCAACAGCCCGACCTGCAACAGCTCCACGGTCACGGGCATCGGCAACGACAAGGCCGCCAAGATCTGGTACAAGGCCCTGGCGTCCTACGCCAACAGCAACGAGAACTACGCGCAGGCCCGCACCGACTCGCTGAAGGCCGCGGCCGACCTGTACGGCACCCACTGCACCGAGTACAACACCATCAACGCCGCGTGGGCGGCGGTCAGCGTCACCGGCAGCGACCCCGTCCCGGGCACCTGCCCCGGGCAGGGCGGCGGCCCCACGGTCACCAGCCCCGGCGACCAGACCAGCACCGTCGGCCAGGCAGTGAGCGTGCAGATCAAGGCCAGTGACCCCAACGGGCAGGCACTGACCTACAGCGCGACCGGGCTGCCAGCCGGGCTGACGATCAACGCGAGCACCGGCGTGATCTCCGGCACCCCGACCACCGCGGGCACCAGCACCGTCACGGTCACCGCCAAGAACACCTCCGGCCAGACCGGCACGGCCACCTTCACCTGGACGGTCAACCCGGTCGGCGGCGGCACGTGCTCCTCGCCCGGCAACAAGGTGTCCAACGGCGGGTTCGAGAGCGGCACCTCGCCGTGGACGACCACGTCGGGGGTCGTCTCGGCCAACGGCAGCGGTGAGAGCGCCCACTCCGGCACGCACTTCGCCTGGCTCGACGGCTACGGGCAGTCCCACACGGACTCGGCCACGCAGTCGGTGACGATCCCGGCGAACTGCAAGGCCACCCTCACCTACTACCTGCACATCGACACCGACGAGTCGCCCGGCACGGCCTACGACAAGCTCACCGTCAAGGCCAACGGCACGACCGTCGCGTCCTACTCCAACCTCGACGCCAACTCGGGCTACGCGCAGAAGAGCATCGACCTGTCCGCCTACGCGGGCCAGACCGTCACGCTCTCCTTCTCCGGCACGGAGGACGCCTACCTCCAGACGAGCTTCGTCCTTGACGACGTGGCCCTGAACGCCGGCTGACGCCCCCTCCCTCACCCCGCTCTGTCGCCGGCCCCCACCGCTGGGGGGCCGGCGACAGTCATGAGCAAGGAGAATCCATGAACAGCAGACTGCTGGCCGCCGCCACCGCCGTGGCGGCCGCGGCGGCCGGCCTGGCCGCGGCGGTCGCCCCCGCGCACGCGGCCCCACCCGCGCACGCCGCCCTGCCCGGAACCACCATCACCGACTGCTCCGCCGCCCAGGTCGTCTCCAACGGCGGGTTCGAGAGCGGCACCTCGCCGTGGACGACCACGTCCGGGGTCGTCTCGGCCAACGGCAGCGGTGAGACCGCCCACTCCGGCACCCACTTCGCCTGGCTCGACGGCTACGGCTCGACCCACACCGACACCGCGTCCCAGTCGGTGACGCTGCCCGCCGGCTGCACGGCGACCCTGTCGTTCTACCTGCATGTGGACACCGACGAGTCGCCCGGCACCGCCTACGACAAGCTCACCGTGAAGATGGGCGGCGACACCGTCGCCACCTACTCCAACCTCGACGCGAACTCCGGCTACGCGAAGAAGAGCATCGACGCGTCCGTCTACGCGGGCAAGACCATCACGCTCTCCTTCTCCGGGACGGAGGACTCCGGCGCGCAGACCAGCTTCGTCCTCGACGACGTCGCCCTCGACGTCTCCGGCGGCGGCACGACGCCCCCGCCCACGGGCGACGGCACCCGCACCCCCGACTCGCAGTCCTACACCGTCAACCTCACCAGCGACGCGTCCGGCGCCAACTGGCAGGGCCACGAGTCGGTCGCGTTCACCAACACCGACTCCGCCCCGCTGTCGGAGGTCTACCTGCGGCTGTGGGACAACGCCCACGGCACCTGCCCGTCCAACACCCCCATCACCGTCACCAACGTCACCGGCGGCACCGCCTCCGCCCTCACGGTCGGCTGCACCGCGATGAAGGTGACGCTGCCGAGCCCGCTGGCGAAGGGGCAGAGCGCGACCGTCGCGTTCGACCTCGCCATCGCGGTGCCGTCCGGCGCCGACCGGTTCGGGCACGACGGGGCGTACAACTTCCTCGGCAACGCGCTGCCCGTCCTCGCCGTCCACGACGGCGACGGCTGGCACCTCGACCCGTACACCAACAACGGCGAGTCGTTCTACGGCCTGGCGAGCGACTACAAGGTGACGCTCGACCACCCGACCTCGCTGTCCGTCCCCGCGACGGGCACGTCCGTCGACACCCCCGGCTCGTCCGGCCGGACGGTCACGACCGCGACCGCGTCGCACGTCCGCGAGTTCGCCTGGGGCGCCGGCCCGTTCTCCAAGATCTCCGCCACCTCGCCGAACGGCGTCAAGGTGAACATGTACTGGGTGAGCGGCATCAGCCAGTCCAGCGCCCAGCAGATGCTGTCGCTCGCGACCAGCGCGATCGACGCCCACTCCGGCCGCTTCGGCGCCTACCCGTACGGCGAGGTCGACGCGAT
The DNA here is from genome assembly GCF_040299565.1 of Spirillospora sp. NPDC000708. Lineage (NCBI taxonomy): Bacteria > Bacillati > Actinomycetota > Actinomycetes > Streptosporangiales > Thermomonosporaceae > Spirillospora > Spirillospora sp. NPDC000708. The sequence continues at coordinate 23,970 of NZ_JBEPCJ010000077.1, read as the reverse complement.
CCTCGACAACAACTTCTGGTTCGGCGGCATGGAGTACCCGGGCTTCGTCCTCGACCTCGTCAGCACCGTGGCGCTGCCGCACGAGCTGGCGCACCAGTGGTGGTACGGGATCGTCGGCGACGACGAGTACAACCATCCGTGGCTGGACGAGGCGTTCGCCGACTACGCGACCGACCTGTACCGCGGGATCAGCGGCGCGGGCTGCTGGAACAGCGTGTCGTGGGCGTCGTCCGACGAGAAGATCACCAACTCGATGGCGTACTGGGACGCGCACTCGTCCCGCTACTCCACCGTCGTCTACGACTACGGCAAGTGCGCCCTGCACGACCTGCAGCGCGTGATCGGTGACTCCGCCATGGCGAACCTGCTCAAGACCTACGCGGCGAGCCACTGGTACGGCATCTCCACGACCGCCGAGTTCAAGAAGGCCGCCCAGGCGGCCACCACCACCGACCTCACGTCCTTCTGGACCCAACACCGCATCGAAGGCTGACCTTCTCGCGAGGCGCACGGCGGGCGACACCCCCGCCGTGCGCCTCCGCGTCTTGGCCCGGCCGCCACGCGGTCGATGCCCGGCCGTTCCGCGGTGCCGCAGGCTGGTGGCGCTCTGCGTGGGTTCGTGGAGGGGTGACGGAAGGCAGGTGTGGACACGCCGGCTGTGTCAGGCGAAGGAGAAGTGCGCGGCGGCTTCGGTGGGAGTGATCGCTTGGCGGCGTCCGGGGACGTCGTGGACGCTGGTCGCGCCCTCGGCGCGCAGCTGGTCGGCACCGGCGTCCCGGGCCATGATGACGGCGTAGTCACGGACGTCCGCGGCGGCGAGGTCCGTGCGGCCTCGCTCGGCGTACTGCTGGAGGAGGTCGGTGACGTCCGGGTCGAATCGCAGCATGGTCACCGGGGCGTTGAAGCGCCTGGCGATGGCGATGAGCCGCGCGCGTGCCCGCGCCGTGACGTTCGTCGACTCGGCGACCGCGCTGCGCCCGGCGGCGAGCCTGGCGACGATCCTGCGGTCACGTTCCTCGAAGATCCGTGCGTCCGCCGCGTCGGATTCCGCTTGTGCGGGTGAGGTGCCGAAAAGCTCCGCGCGGATCTCGTCGCTGGACACCACGGCGTCCGCGTCGATCTGCCCGCGCGCGATCAGTGCCCGAACGAAGCTGGTCTTGCCCGAGGCCGGTGGGCCGACGAGGACGACGAGTCCCACCGGCACCCGGATGACGGGCGCGAGACCGTGGAGGCGGAGGTCACCTGCGCGGTCGAGGGCTTCCTCGGGGGAGCCGGCGGGCAGTCCGCGCAGGTGGTGCTGCGTCGGTTCCGGGGGGTTCTCGGGCACACGCCCATTCTGCCGGGTGCGGCGGCGGCCGCCCGTCCCCCGGAGATCGGGGGGTTGACGGGGCTTGCCCGTCGTGCGATAACAGCGTTACTGACCAAAAACGTTGTTATCGAGGACGGTATGGCGTCGAGCGCGTACGAGCTGGCCCAGCGGCAAGGGGACGAGGCGATCCGCACATCGCTGCTGGACGCCGCCAGCCGACTGCTGGCCGAAGAGGGACCGGGGGCGCTGGCGTTGCGCCGGATCGCCGCCGACGTCGGCTGCTCCACGACCGTCCTGTACCGGATGTTCGAGAGCAAGGCGGGGCTGATCGAAGCCCTGTACGTGGAGGCGTTCGAGCGGTTCCGGCGGCGGCTCGCGGCGGTGCCGGAGCGGTCCGACCCGCTGGAGCACCTCATCGACCTGGGACGCGCCTACCGGGACAACGCCCTCGCCGAGCGCAACTACTACCGGCTGATGTTCGGCGAGCCCATCCCCGGCTTCCGGCCGAGCGACGAGGCCCTGGTCCAGGCCGCGGAGACCTTCACGATCCTGCAGGACGCCGTGGCCGGCTGCGCCGCCGCCGGTCTGCTGACCGGCGGCGATCCGCGCCATGTCGCCGCGTCGCTCTGGGCCGCCATCCACGGCGTGGTCAGCCTCGAACTCGCCGGCCACCTCCCCGCCGACGCCGCCGAGGTCTTCGAGGCCACCCTCCTCGCCATGGGAGCCGGCCTGTTCCGCACCCCTTCCGCACCCGAGAAACGAGGCCCCTGATGCCCAGCCCGTTCCTGGAAGGCCCCTACGCCCCCGTCACCGAGGAGACCACCGCCCACGACGTGCCCGTCACCGGGCGCGTCCCCGCCGAGCTCAACGGCCGCTACCTGCGCATCGGCCCGAACCCGCTCGGGCTGGAGGACCCCGAGTCCTACCACTGGTTCCTCGGCGACGGCATGGTCCACGGCGTGCGGCTGCGCGACGGCCGCGCCGAGTGGTACCGCAACCGCTGGGTGCGGTCCCGGCGGGTGGCCGCCGGGCTCGGCGAGCCGTGGCCGGAGGGGCCGGTCTTCGACGACTTCGACTTCGCCCCGAACACCAACGTGATCGGGCACGCGGGCCGCACGTTCGCGCTGATCGAGGGCGGGTTCCGGCCGTACGAGCTGGGCCACGACCTCACCACCCTCGGCCCTTGCGACTTCGGCGGCACCCTCAAGGGCGGCTACACCGCGCACACCAAGAAGGACCCCGCCACCGGCGAGCTCCACGCGATCGCCTACTACTTCGGCTGGGAGCACCTCCAGTACACGGTGCTGAGCGCCACCGGGCTCGTCACCCGCTCGGTGGAGATCCCCGTCTCCGACGGCCCGATGGTGCACGACCTGGCGCTCACGGAGAAGTACGTGATCGTCTACGACCTGCCCGTCACGTTCTCCATGCCGCTGGCCGCCGACGGCGCCACCCTCCCCTACGCCTGGAACGACGCGCACCCGGCGAGGATCGGGCTGCTGCCCCGCACCGGCGACGCGTCCGACGTGCGGTGGATCGACATCGAGCCGTGCTGGGTGTTCCACACCATGAACGCCTACGACGACGGCGACCGGATCGTGCTCGACCTGGCGAAGTTCCCCAGCTTCCTGCGGGACGGCCGCCTGGAGGGCAACCCGCCGCCGGTCCTGGACCGCTGGACCATCGACCCGGCCGCCGGGACCGTCGCGCAGCGGACCCTCGACGACCGCGCCCAGGAGTTCCCCCGCGTCGACGAGCGGCTGACGTCCCGGCCGCACCGCTACGGCTACACCGTCGCCTCGGAGTCGTCGCCCGGCGAGCTCGTCGGCGACGGCCTCCTCAAGCACGACTTCCGGACCGGCCGCACCGACGTCCGCCGTTTCCCCGCGGACGCGGTGGTCGGCGAGGCCGTCTTCGTCCCGTCCGCGGCCGACGCCGCCGAGGACGACGGCTACCTGATGGTCCTCGCCTACGACGCCGACCGCGCCGCCACCGACCTCGTCATCCTCTCCGCGCAGGACTTCACCGGCCCGCCGGTCGCCGTCGTGCACCTCCCCGTCCGCGTCCCGCCCGGCTTCCACGGCAACTGGCTCCCCGACCGCTGACCGCCGCGCCGACGGGATCGGCGGGCGAGGTCAGCTGTCGAAGCCGAGGCCGAGGGTGTCCATGGCGCGGAGCCACAGGTTGCGCCGGCCGCCGTTGACGTCGGCGCGCGCCATGGAGCGGCGGGTCAGCTCGATGCCGAGCCAGCGCAGGGGTTCGGGCGGGAACGGGACGGGCTTGGTGCGCACCATCGCGAGCCGGGTGCGCGGCGTGTCCAGGCCGTCGAGCCGGTCGAGGATCACCTGGGCGGCGAAGCGGGTCGCGCCGACGCCGAGGCCGGTGAAGCCGAGCGCGTAGGCGGCGCGGCCCTGCGCGGCGGTGCCGAAGAACGCGGAGAACCGGGTGCAGGTGTCGATGGCGCCGCCCCAGGTGTGGGTGAACCGGACGTCTTCGAGCTGCGGGAACGTGCGGAAGAAGTTGCCGGCGAGGACGCGGAAGGTGTCGGGGCGCTGGTCGAGGTCCGCCGACATCCGGGAGCCGTAGTGGTAGACGGCGTCGTAGCCGCCCCACAGGATCCGGTTGTCGGCGGTCAGCCGGTAGTAGTGGAACCGGCTGCCCGAGTCGGCCATGCCGTGCCGGTTCCGCCAGCCGATGGCGCCGAGCTGCGCGTCGGTCAGCGGTTCGGTGACCATCGCGTAGTCGTAGACGGGGACGACGTACGGGCGGACCCGGTGGACGAGCGAGGGGAACGCGTTGGTGGCGAGGGCGACGCGGCGGGCGGCGACGCGGCCGTAGGCGGTGGTGACGACCATGCCCGGGCCGCGCGCGGCGAGGGAGGTGGCGGGGGTGCGCTCGTAGATGCGGACGCCGAGCCGGAGGCACGCGTCGCGCAGGCCCCAGACGAGCCGGGCCGGGTTGACGAGGGCGGTGCCGTCGCGGTCGAGGAGGCCGGCGAGGTAGGTGGGGGAGGCGACCTCGGCCCTGACCCGCTCGGTGTCGAGGAACTCGGGGGACAGGCCGTGGCGGCGCATGGCCTCGGCCTCCTCGCGCAGCTCCAGGACCTGGTGGGGGCGGGTGGCGACGTTGAGCTCGCCGGTGCGCTCCCAGTCGCAGCCGATGCCGTGCCGGCGCAGCGCGTCCTCGATCTCGTCGAGGTTGCGCATGCCGAGCCGTTCGAGTTCGGCGATCTCGCCGGGCCAGCGGGCGAGGCCGTTGCCGAAGCCGTGGGTGAGGCTGGACGAGCAGAACCCGCCGTTGCGCCCGGACGCGGCCCAGCCGGCCTCGCGGGCCTCGACGAGGACGACGTCGCGGCCGGGGTCGCGCTCCTTGGCGAGCAGGGCGGTCCAGAGGCCGCAGTAGCCGCCGCCGACCACGGCGAGGTCGGCGTGCTCCTCGCCGGCGAGGGCGGGGAGGGCCGCGGGGCGCGCGGGGTCGTCCAACCAGAAGGGGACGGGTTCGGCGTGCACGAGCGCGCGTGCGGGATCAGCGGCGATGGCCTGGGACATGCCACTAATTTAGCGACTTCCAGGCAAGATTTCACTAATCGAGTTGTCATGATCGAATGCGGCTACTGATTTAGTGGTCAGTGCGTGCCCCAGCGGTAGCTCTCCTTGCGCAGCTGGAGGTACACGAACGTCTCGGTGCCCGCGACCCCGGGGATGGAGCGGATGCGGGACGCCAGCACCTCCGCGAGGTGCGCGTCGTCGTCGCAGACGATCTCGCAGAGGATGTCGAAGCCGCCCGCGCACAGCACGACGTAGATCGTCTCCGGCATGTCCGACAGCGCGGACGCGACGGGTTCGAGGGGGCCGGAGACCCGGACCCCGACCATCGCCTGCCGGTGCCCGCCGACCAGCAGCGGGTCGGTGACGGCGACGATCTGCATCACGCCGGACTCGGTGAGCCGCTGCACCCGCTGCCGGACGGCCGCCTCCGACAGGCCGACCACCTTGGCGATCGCCCCGTAGGAGCGCCGGCCGTCCTCCTGCAGCTGCTCGATGATCTGCCAGGAGATGTCGTCGAGGTCCGGCCCGGCCGTGCTCTTCCTGCTCATGGCCCGCATCATCGCAGGCCGCCGCGCGGGCGGCGGGCGGATCCCCGCATCAGGGGACGCCACCGGCCGGAGCGGGACGGATCAGGAGAAGGCGGGCGGGGCGATGCGGGGCGCGCGGTCCTCTGAACGGGTCGCGCAGGTCGGCGCCCGCCATGGCGTGCAAGGCCAGCCGCGCGTCGGCGACGGTGCGGGCCATCGGACCCTGCGCGGCCCACGCCTGGACGGTGAGGGGCGGCTCGGGGTTCCATGCCTGCTCCTCGGGCTGCTGGGGGCGTCACGTGGGCCGGAGCGCACCGGCGATGGCGAGGAGCGTACGTGATGCAACGCTGATGTACAACGGTGTTGTATAACGCGACCTCCGGCGTTACCCTGCGGGCATGCCGGTGGAGATCGATATCGACCAGCGCCTCGCGACCATCGCCGACGCCACCCTGGACATCGTGGCGGCGGACGGTCTCGACGGCGTGTCCATCCGGGCCGTCGCCAAGCGGATCGGCGGCTCGACGACGCTCGTCACCAACTACCTGCCCACCAGGGAGGCGCTGCTGCGCAACGCGATAGAACACGCCATGCGGGACTGGGACGCCGAGCTGGACCAGGCCCTCGAAGGCACCCCCGCACCCGGGCGGCTGGCGGTCCTGGCCCGCTGGGCGTGCTCGACCACCGGCAACGACGAGGTGCTCCGCCGGCTGTTCCTGGAGATCCTCGGCCGCAGCGGCCGGGGGTCGGAGGCGCTCCAGCTCATCCGGGACGACGCGTGCCAGAACCTGGACGGGCTCGTCGACGCCGCGCGGGACGCGGGCGCCGCCGACGCCGCGTTCGCCGCCGACGTCCTGCACCTGGTGTTCCGCGGCTTCTACGTCTCCAGCCTGGAGGCGCCCGAGCGCTGGAACAGCGAGCGGATGGCCCCGCTCGTCGACCGGCTCGTCCGGATGCTGACCACCGGACCGTGACGAGCCACCGGACCGAGATGAGAGAGCGCGCTGATGGACCTCGACGCGAGGGCGGGCCGCGGGGGCGCCCGCTCAGCCACGCGCCCCCGTGTCGCCGGCCGGTTCCGGCTCGGGCGTTCCGGTGCCGTCCGTGCCCGCGGGCCGGTGCCGGGCCTCCAGGGCCGCGAGGAGCTGCGCGGCCAGGGCCTTCATCCCCGCCCGTCCCGGCGATCTCGCGTTCGAGCCGGCCGCAGCTGTCGTAGATCCGGCCGCGGAGCCGGACGTCGTGCATCGCGCCGGCCACCGCCTCGCCCTCGACGTCATGAGCGGCGACTTCCCCGAGTACGTGCCGGAGGCCCCCGCCGGCGCCGACCCGTGGACGTCCGCGCCCGGCGCCCCCGCGACGCGGCGCCTCACGCTCGGCGGCCCGGACCCGTCCCGCGTGCGCATCGGCCCCCGCTGACGGCGCGGCGCCCGCGCACCGGCGCGCTCAGGCGTAGGAGCCCTCGCCGAGGAACACCTCGATGAGGTCCCGGACGTCGTGGTCGGACTCGGCCGGGTGCCGGAACGGCCGGTCGCCGTTGATGGTGTAGGTGTTGCGGCGGCCGACGCGGGTCCGGACGAGGTACCCCGCCTCCTCCAGGTCCGTGATGATCAGCTGCGCCGCCCGCTCGGTGATCCCGATCTGGTCCGCGACGTCGCGGACGCGCAGGTCGGGATCCCGGGCGATGCAGATCAGGACCCGGGCGTGGTTGGTCAGGAACGTCCACGGCTTCCGGTCCTGCCGTGTCCTGGCGTCCTCCATCGGCGACCTCCGCTGTCCGGTGCTTCCTCCCGGCGGCGAGCGCGGGCGGAGCTCGAGCGGTGCCCCGCCCCGCCGGTGCGGGAGGTGTCGGCCACTCCGCCATGATACGACAGGGTTTTGCCGAATAATTTTTCCTGTAACATCTTTGCGGCAAGCAGGATCAGTAGTCGACGCCGTCGTCACGTGAGGAGGGTGCTTCACCATGCTCGTGCAGTCCGCCACGTCGCAGGTCACACCGGATCACTGCGCCGGTGAGTCCCTACGCGCGGAGTCCGCGCCGCGCGCCCGCCCCGCCCTCGCCTTCGAGACCGGCACCCGCGACGGCGCGACCGTCCTGATGATGAAGGGGCGGCTGGTCGCCGAGACCGTCGTGACCGCCGAGGCGAAGATCCTCACCACGACCGTGCTGGCCGGACGCCCCCTGAACCTGGTCCTCGACCTCAGCGAGGTCGACGCGATCGACCAGCACGGCACCGCGCTGCTGACCAAGACGCGCTTCACCGTCTCCGCCGCCAGGGGCGCCCTGCACCTCGTCGCCCCGCTCGGCGGAGCCGTCCACCCCGCGCTCAACCGGTACCTGCGCCGGATCTGCGTGCCGCGACTGGACGACGTCCCCGCCGCTGCGGGCGCGCACCCGCCGGACGCCGCCCGCTCAGCCTGAATCGGGAACCGCAGGTCGCATGCGGGCTCCAGAGGGGGGAGCCCGCACGCGATCGTCAGTTGTTGGTGTGGAGGTCGGTGTTCAGCGCGATCTTCGCGCCGTTGCGGGGCAGCGCCTCCACGGCGCCCGTGCCGGAGTTGCGGCGCAGCAGCAGCCCCGACCGCCCGGACAGCTCCGCGGCCTTGACCGCGGTGCCGTCCGGCAGGGCCACCTTGGTGCCCGCCGTCACGTACAGGCCCGCCTCCACCACGCAGTCGTCGCCGAGCGAGATCCCGATGCCGGAGTTGGCGCCCAGCAGGCAGCGCTCGCCGACCGAGATGACCTGCGTGCCGCCGCCCGACAGCGTCCCCATGATCGACGCCCCGCCGCCCACGTCGGAGTCCGCGCCGACCACCACGCCCGCGGACACCCGGCCCTCGATCATGGACGTGCCGAGGGTCCCGGCGTTGAAGTTCACGAACCCCTCGTGCATCACCGTGGTGCCGGCCGCCAGGTGCGCGCCGAGCCGGACCCGCGACGCGTCGGCGATCCGCACCCCGGACGGCACGACGTAGTCGGTCATCCGCGGGAACTTGTCGACCCCGTCCACCGTGACCGGGCCCCGCGCCCGCAGCGCCGTCCGGACCCGCTCGAAGCCGTCCACCGCGCACGGCCCGGCGCTCGTCCACACCACCGTCGCGAGCAGGCCGAAGATCCCCTCCAGGTTGACCCGGTGGGGGCGGACCAGCCGCGCCGACAGCAGGTGCAGCCGCAGGTACACGTCGTGCGCGTCCACGGGCGGGTCGGCGAGGCTGCCGATCTCCGTCCGCACCGCGACGGTCTCGACCCGCCGCGCCTCGTCCCGCCCGACCGCGACGTCCTCGCCGAACACCGCGCGCGCCTCGCCGGCGTCCAGCCGGCGGGTCCCCTTGCCGGCCTCCCCGGCGAGCCGCGGCTCGGGGAACCAGGTGTCGAGCACCGTGCCGTCGTCCGCCACCGTGGCGATGCCGTCGCCGACCGCTCCGTCTGTCACAAATCCCGTTCCGACCATGCCGAACACGGTAACGGCCCGCCCGCCCCCTCATGGCAGCCGGCGTGGACCGACCGGCGAGGGACGCCTCAGCGGTGCATCCGGCGCCAGGGGTTCTGCGCCTCGTCCACGGATTCGAGGAGGAGGCCGCGCACCCGGTCGGGGAGGGCCTGGATGTACGGCGTCACCACGGGCAGCGTCGAGGCGAGGCCGTCGAGGACCTGCTGGGCGGACGCGTCCTCGTGGGCGTCGGCGAAGCGCTCGGCGGCGGCCCGCTGCCGCATGCCGATGAATTGCGACGCCTTGATGAGGAACAGGGTCCTCACATGCTCGTGGAGGACGGCGAGGTTCCCCTCGGAAGGCTGGAAACCGGCCGTGCGGACGATGTCCTCCAGGTAGGTGGGGGAGAGGCGCGGGGCCGTCAGGCCGACGATGCCGGGTGGAAGGGTTCCGATGGACGCCAGGGACGGGTCCCGCCGTTTCCACATCCCGGGGAGCTTCATCCGGTTGAGCCGGTCGGGGCCGGCGCCGAGCGGGAACAGCCCCGACTCGGTGCCCGCCGGCGTCTTCCAGAAAGCGCCGAACACGAAATCGTCCTCGGTGTCGTGGAAGCCCACGACGCGGGCCGGGGGCTCGTCCGGCCCCAGCCACACGAACCCGGGCTGGTGGACCAGCGGCATGTGCTCGTAGGGCCGCTCGCCGTAGGACTCCACCGTCGCGGTGAGGGAGCGCAGGGCGTCGTCGAGCGCGAGCCCGCTGCGGAAGCGGCGCCCGGAGTCCAGGCGGAGGCACTGCGGGCCCGCGTCCGGCGGTGCGGCGGTGCCGGTCCGCGCGGCCTTGCGTCTGCCGAACAATGGCATCCAGACTCCTTGATCTTTTCGCACGCCATTTCGCGCGCCGCGAGCGCCACGCACCCGCCCCCGTTCATCGGCCAATGAACATCTATCACGGGGTATGAATGGCGACGATGACCGCCTGGAAAGGATCTCGTCCGTATCCGGCCAGCCCTTTATCGCCGGTGTAATTGCGGGTGCCGGGACCGGTGTTTCCCCGGAATTCAAGGAACGCCGCGAGGAAATGCCCGCCGCGCCGATGGCCGTGTGATAGCGGTAGGGTCCGGCGGGTGAACGATCATGTTTCCGCCGCGGACGGTCTCCGGCGGGCGGGCGAGAGGCTGGCCGCGACCTTCCGGAGCGTCCCGGACGGCGGCGGCCCCGGCCGGGAGCCGCAGATCCCGAGCGGTTCCTGCCCGGACGACTACAGCGCGCTGGTCTCCCGGACCGGCCCGGGAACCCTGGCGGGCGTGCTGCGGCTCCTCGTGCCGGGCGGCGACGGCGGTTTCGGCATGGAGGCCGAGCAGCGCGAGCACGAGCCGCCGCATCCGGAGGCGAGGCTCTGGGGCGTGTTCACCGGCGGGGAGACGTGCTGGTGGCTGCCGTTCGGCGACGATCCCGCCCGATGGCTGGTGGCGCTGGACGGGCACGGGCGGCAGCAGCTCAACCTCACCATCACCGAGTTCCTCGACGAGTGGCTCGACGGCCGGCTCGACCTGCCGGTGCTCGCGCCGCCGCCCGTCCCGCGCGAGCGCACGTTCACGCGTGCCGGGCACCCGGTCGCGGCACCGGCCGAGCCCGTCCGGGGCGGCGTCCGGGATCCCCTGGCCCAGCTGCGGACCATCATCGGGCCGGGCCGTCCGGCCACCGCCCGTGACGCCGGCTATGACTGGGAGGCCATCGAGCAGGAGCTGGGCGTCCCCGCGCTGCCCGCCGACTACAAGCGCCTATACGAGGTGTACGGCGCCGGCGGGCGGTTCGCCGTGAACGGCATCTTCGTCCAGGCCCCGGACGGCCTCGCGGAACACCTCGCGGAGTACGGCCACTATTACCGGAAGTGGGCCGAGAACTGCCGCAATCCCGCGCACCCCGATCGCCGCTACAAGGGGTATCCGGAGCCCGGCGGGCTGCTTTACTGCGGCAGCACCGAGGGACGCGACACGCTGTGCTGGGACACCGCCGGCCCGGACCCGGACCGCTGGCCCGTGGTGAACCTGGGCTACGGCGACATCGTGGAGTTCGGGCCGCTGACCGAGCTCCTCGTCGCCGAGCTGACCGGCGTCGGCCTGGACATGACGGACGCCTCCCTCGGCGACCCCGCGGAATGGGCGTGGCCGTTCTGGGGACCGCGCCCTCCCCGCACCTGAACGCGCCGGGCCGTTGCGGCGCGGGCGTTCGGGTGCGGAGGGTCCGTCACTTGCCCTTCGTGGGGAGGCGCAGCCGGATGACCGCTGACTGGTCGTTCGCTGTGGTGCACTTGGCCTCGCCGGATGGGCAGGTGTCGACGGCGAGGTACAGGTATCCGTTCGCGGTGGAGAGCGCTTCGGCTCCGGCGGTGACCGCGGACAGGTCGCCGTTCCGGCCGACCTGGTAGACGGTCTGCTGAGCGTTGCGCAGCGAGTCGCGGAACTCGCGCTGGGACTTGGTGAGGTCGCCGCTCCACCGGAATCTCGCGGAGATCCCGGTCGTGCCGTTGCCGGGCCGGGGGTCGCCGGCCCCGTAGTAGAGGCCGCCGGTGGCCCGGTCCACCGCGATGCTCGACGCATGTTCCCCGTCGCCGCCGCGCGGGGCGTCGACATATCCGTTGATGGCCTTGCCGAACGGCTTGAACGGTGCGTCCGGACGCTTGAGGGACGCCGTGTCGCGGGACCCGACGACGGGATAGATCCGTTCCGTCGCGGTGGCGATTCTCAGGATTCCGCGACCGGTGTGCACGTACAGGTTCCCGCTGTTCCACGCCAGCGGCGCGTTGCCGTCCTCGGGGATGTAGGTGTCTTCGGCGGGAGCACCGGTCTTCGGATCCAGGAGATTCGGATCCTTTTTGGGGAGTTCTTGCGTGGCATTCAGGGGAGTGCCCGCGACTCTGACCGTCCGGCCCGAACGCAGGCGGTGGACGAGGAGCGAATTGCGCTGGTTCTGCCGGTCGCTGAAGAACACGGTCCCGTCGTCGGCGACCGCCACCCCGTTCACGGACACAGGCGGGACCCGCTCCGCAGGCGTCCGGTCCGTGAGAGGGCGCTCGCGCGCCGTCGCGACGACCCTGGTCGCCTGCCCGTCCCTGGTGACCCTCCACAGGCCCTCGGCGTCGAGCGCCAGATAGAGACTGCCGTCCGGCGCGGTGGCCGCCTGAACCGCCTGGCCCAACGCCTCTGCGTTGAACCGGTCCAGAGCGGGGACGCGCACCCGCGCGACGGCTCCACCGGGATCGGCCGTCCAGAGTTCGAAGCCTTGGGAATCCACCGTGAACAGGGCGACGTTCCCGTGCTCGTCAGTGGTCATGCTCTGCACTTCCCCGGGCACCTTTCGCTGCGGTCCGCCGCCGCTGTCGGAAGTACCGGCTCCCAGCACGAATTCGACCGATGCGCCACTGGAGGAGCCGCGGACCGCGAAACCGACGACGACGGCCGCCACGATGATGACCGGGACGAGCACCGCGAGGAACCAGCGGCGCCGCGCCAGGATGGGAATCTGAATGACCGGCCTCCCAGTGCATCGTTCGCCTTCCCGGCCGGGGGTAGCGCGGAAGTGACGAAAGCGGCGGCATCCTACCGGTCGCCGCACCACCGGTCGCCGCCGCGCCTCAGCGGTAGTCTTCCAGGCCGTCCGCGAGTTCCTCATCGTCGCCGTCGCGGAGCGCGTAGAGGGCTTGCTGCAATGCGAACGTGCCGCGGATCGCGGCGATGCGGGTACGGAGTCCGTGGTTCGACAGGCTGCCCAGGGCGAGCACCCGCTCCAGGAGCTCGGGGCCGTAGCCGGCGCCGATGGCCGCGAGGTCCTCGGCCGGGTCGCCGAGTGCGACATCGTCCCAGTCGAGCACTCCGGAGAGGCGCGGCAGCCCGTGCGTCCACTCCCACAGGACGTTCTCGGGACCGAGGTCGCCGTGGACCACTGCTCGGGTGAGGTGGGGGAGGCCGTCGAGCGCTGTGAGTTCCCGATCCGCCCGTAGCCGCCCGCTGTCGGACATGAGCTGGAACAGCTCCGCGCGCACGTTCTCCGCGAACAGCCGCCACCGGCCTTCTGATGCCTGAGGTAGAACGGCCCGTACCGTCTCGTCGGTGCCCGCACGGGCCAGACCGGACAGCAGCATGGCGTACTGCGCCGCCACGGCGTCGAGCACGCGGGCATCGTTGAGGGCGTCGGCCTCCAGCGGTTCCCCGGGAATGCGACTGAGCACCAGGAACGGCGTCTCGCCGGTGTCGTGCGCGCCGCCCCGGAGCAGCGGCTCAGGTGTGCGGAAGCCGAGGTCGAGGCCCGCGAGTGCGTGCAGCGCGGCCGCCCGCTGGGGCAACCGGGCGGCCGCCGCCCGCGTGCGAGGCAGGCACACGACGCGGTCCGAGCCGATGACCACGATGTGGAATTGCCCCTGGCGTACGGCAAGGCCGTCCGGTCGGTCGTCGGGCAGCAGACGGTCCAGCAGAGCGCGATGCGTCGCAAGGATGCTCACGAGCGTGACCTCTGGGTCCTTCGATGGATCGGAGGCGATGTGCACGAAGCACGGCCAGCTGGAATGCGGACGGCCCGGCGGCCGGGCCGCCGGGCCGTCGAGGAGCTGTGTCGTGGGGTCGGGTCAGGGGGACGTGGTGCGCTTGATGCGCGCCAGAAGGGCGGCGAACTCGCCGGCTGTGAGGGTGAGGTGCCCGCCATCGGGGTCCTTCGAGTCCCGCACGCCGACGCCGACCCCCGGTGCAAGACGTCCCAGCTCAACGCACTGGTTGTCGTTCACGCCGCCGGTGTACGCGCTCTTGCGCCACTGGATGCCCATGACCTAACGCTCCGCGTTCTGCTTGATCTGGCTGACGACGTCCGCGAACTGTACGGACGTGAGAGTCAGGTGCCCGCTGTCGGGATTCTTCGAGTCCCGGACCCCGATGCCGACCTCCGGCGCCAGTCGTCTCAGCTCAACGCAGTGCTGGTCGTCCGCTCCGCCGCTGTAGGAGCTCTTGCGCCACTGCATGGTCTCAGTGCTCCGTGTGTCGCTTGAGCTGGTTGATGATGTCCGTGAATTGCGCGGGGGTCAGGGTGAGGTGCCCGCCATCGGGGTTCTTCGAGTCCCGGACCCCGATGCCAACCTCCGGCGCAAGACATCCCAGCTCAACGCAGTGCTCGTCGTCCGCCCCGCCGCTGAATGAACTCTTGCGCCACTGCACGATCATTGGTAACTCTCCAAGTACCGTTTGATGATCTCGCGGGAGGCTTCAAGGGAAGCCGCCGTCGCGCCTATGCGATCGAACTTAACGGACAGTTCGCGGACCTCGCCAGGCGTCTCGATCAAGCGTCCTCCGTTCTGCGCGCCCGAGTACGCGATGTCGCGGCTCTCTAGGCTGAGTACCTGCAGGGCACCATCGACGCCGAGGTGTGCGCCGGACTTGAAAGGGATGATACGCAGGCTGATCTGAGGTAGATCAGCCAGCTTCAGCAGGTGATCAAGTTGTGCTCTCATCACCGATGCGCTGCCGACCACGCGGGCTAGGACGCTCTCGTCTAGGACGGCCCACATCTCCACGTCGGTCCCCCTATCGAAGAACGACTTCTTGCGGGCGGTCCGCCTTTCCATGGCGGCCTCGAAGTCCTTCGGTGTTCCCGATTGGACGTAGGCCCAGGTGTACTCGTCGGTCTGGAGGGCGAGCGGGATCACCTGGCCGTGGTAGGTCCTGATGATGTGGGCCTCTTCCTCGTACTTGACGAGTTGGCGGCCCCAGTCCGGGTCGTGGGCCATTCGGGCGAACCAGAGCAAAAGCTGAAATAGCCATCCGGTTCCGTAATGCTTGTCGAGTGCCCGCATGTGGTCTTCCTGCGGCCGCCGTCGCCCCGCCTCGAAGTTGGATACAGTGCCGCGCTGCACGCCCATTATCTCGCCGCACTGGGTGAGTGACAGTCCCATCTTCTCTCGCCAAAACCGCAGGTAGAAGGCCAGGAAGTGCCACATGGAGAGCTTCGGGTTGAGGGGGTCGCGGACGATCGGCATCGCTCTCTCCTGTATCCGGATCGGGGGACTACAGGCACAACGTAGAACGACCGGGTGATCCTTGCCACAAGAAATCGAAAACGTTGGCGAGGGTGGGGACGATGGTGATGACGGCGGCGGGGGATTTGATCATTCCCATGCTCGCGACGCCGGCGACGGTGGGGCTGGCGCGTACTCTTGCGGACGCGTGGATGTGCAAATGGGGATATTCGCGCATTCTTGACGATGCGCTGCTGATCGTCTCCGAACTCGTCACGAACGCGGCGCGCGAGACGCCGCACAAGGAGATCCGCTTCCAGCTCAGCCGGGACGCGCAGGGGGTCGTCATCGCCGTCTGGGACTCCGGTCTCGGCGCGCCGCGTCCGAAGCCGTTCCGGAGGCTCACCCTCGAAGACCTCGACCTCTCCGCGGAGGCGTTCGACGACAACGGCGGCTGGGGCCTGCACATCGTCCAGTCCCTCTCGACCCGCTGCGGCGCGACCCAGGACCCGAACGGCGGCAAGTGGATCTGGGCCCGCCTGTCTCCGTGAATCCGCTCCGGTCGACGGCCGGCGCCTGGGGACCCCGGTCAGCGCGGGGCGGTGTCGGTCCAGCCGGACGCCAGGTTCACCACCGAGTTGATCGGCGAGCCCGGTGCGCGTCCCGCGTTCCCGCCCGCCGGCTTGAGGACGAGCTGCTCGTAGGCCAGGGCGGTCCCGGACGCCTGGTCGATGATCAGGCGGTGCTCCAGGTCCCCGTCGGAGGTGTGCTCGTCGATCGCGACCGCCGTGCCCTGGCGCCCCTCCGCGTCCCGCACCGAGCCGATCGTCCGGACGGTCGGCAGGTCGGCGATCATCCGGAAGGCGGCCGCGCGGACCCGTGGGGTCACCGGCATGGTGAGGATGATGTCGCGGGCGACCGAGAACATCCAGGAGTCGCCGGTCTTGTTCCTGGTCAGCGGCTCGGTGTCGCGGCCGGACCTGCCGAACCGCTCGAGGAGCAGCCGCTTGAGGCGGTTCGGGTCGGCGGGCAGCGCACGCAGGTCCTTCATGGTGACGTTGCCGCCGAGCGAGAAGATCGCCCCGTCGGGCGGGAGGGCCCGGCAGGCGGTGGTCGGCGCCCCCGCCGCCAGCTTGAGCGTCATCGGCGCGAACCCCTTGCGGTCCATGGGGATCGCGAAGGTGGCGGGGGAGCCCGCGCGGCGCCAGGCCGCCTGGTCGGCGGGCCCGGCCGGGCGGGTGCCGAGATCCTGCCGGCGGCCGCAGTCGCGCCCGGTGGGGCCGCTCGGCGTCCAGCCTTCGAAGCGCCGCGCCCAGACGACGGTGTAGTCGCCGGTCGGCGCGTGCAGCCGGTAGTAGAGGCGCGAGGTGCTCGTATCGTGCCAGTACCCGCGCATCGTGTCGTCGTGCCGTTCGGCGCTCCGCGCCGCTGCGAGCAGCACCGTCCGAGCGGCCGGGGGCGGTGCGGTCGATCGGTGCGGTCCGGTCTCCGGCGACGCCCCCAGGACGGGCACCGCGACGGCCACCGCAGCGGCGACGGCGGTGAGGCCGAAGCCGCCGGCCCACAGGCGCTTCCTGCCGGCGGCGAGGCCGCGCGGGCGCCGGGAGGCGGCCCCGCCGGCGATGTCCCGCTGCACATGGGCGAGCGCCGCGGCGGTCTCCTGTTCGGTGGGACGCGGCCGCCCGAGGGCTTCGCGCACCAGGTCGATCTCGTTCATCGGTCTGACTCCTCGGTGATGAGCGTGGGGTCCACCCCGCCCAGGGCGTCACGGAGCTTGCGGCGGGCCCGGTTCAGCCGGGAGGCCACCGTTCCGGGCTTGAGGCCGAGCGCCTCGGCGACCTCGGGATAGGTGCAGTCGCCGAGGGCGACCAGCAGCAGCACGTCGCGGTCCCCCGGCGACAGGCCGCGGAGCGCCTCGGCGAGGCCGCCCCGCACGAGACCGGCGCTGACCTGGGCCACGACCTGCTCCTCATGCCCCGTCTGGGGACCGGCGGCGGGCGTTCTGGCGAGCGTCCGCAAGTAGCGGGCCTCGCCGCGCCGGTGCGTCGCCACCAGGTTGGTGGCGATGCCGAACAGCCACGGCCGCAGGGCGCCGCGCGCCGGGTCGTACCTGTCGCGCCGCCGGTAGGCCGTCAGGAACGTCTCCGCGGCGATGTCGTCGGCGGCGTCGGGGCCGAGCCGTCCCGCGACGTACCGGTGGACGTCGGGGAAGTGGCGGTGGAAGATCTCAGCGAACTGCTCAGGCTCATGCCACGATGCCTCGATCCCCACGGCGTCGTCGCGGAGCGGGTCCGCGGCGGCGGGGGTGTGGCTCATCGTCACCTCGTCCTTCGCTGGGGCGATCGGTCACCCCTACTCCGCCGCCCGTGCAGCAACCCTTCACACGGACAGGACCCGGCGGCGCGCCGCAGCTCAACGAGAGGGCGCGTTGCTGGTGACGGCGTGGGCGAGGCGGGTCAGGGACGCGGTGATCTGGGGCGGGGTCAGGCCCTGGCGGCGTTGCTCGGTGTAGACGTCGGGGGCCAGCGGGGCGAGCAGGGCGTCGGTGAGGGCGGCCGGGTCCGGGGTTCCCGCCTCGGTCAGCAGCATCCGGACGTGGGCGCGCCAGAAGCCGTAGGCGCCGGCGGCGAAGCGCGCCGCGCCCTGCTCCGCTCCGAGGACGAGCGCGATGTGGTCTTCCAGCAGCTCGACCATGGCGGCGTAGAAGGCGGCCAGCCGGTCGCCGGGGGGCGCGCCGGGGCCGAGCGGCGGGTCGCCGCGCAGCAGGCGCTCCTGGAGCGCGCGCTCGTGCTCGTCGAGGAGCGCCCGCGCGATCGAGACGGTGTCGGGGTAGCGGCGGTAGAGCGTGCCCCGCCCGACGCCCGCGGCCTTGGCGATGTCGTCCATGGTCACGGCGCGCGGGTCGCGGGAGGCGAACAGCTCTGCGGCGGCGGCCAGCACCTTGGCGCGGTTGCGGGCCGCGTCCGCGCGCTCGCGCGGCGGGTGGCCCGCGGGACGTCCGCTGAGCAGGTCGGTACGGGGCTCCATGACGGCGACTCTAGTAGCGATGTGGACAAAGTGTCCACATCGTTGCTACGGTCGAGCCGACTTCAAGCGGACATAGTGTCCAGTTATGAGGAGGCTGCTCATGGCCACGCTGCTGCACCTGGACGCCAGCGCCCGGCGCCGCTCGATCAGCCGCGAGATCGGCGACGCCTTCGCCGGGTCGTGGCGGGCCGCCCACCCCGGGGGGACGTACGTCCACCGGGACCTGGCGGCCGAGCCCGTCCCGCACATCGGCGAGGCGTGGACGGAGCTGTGCGACCACGTCCTCGCGCACGGCATCACCGACATCGACCGCTACAAGGAGGCCGTCCGCACGCCGGAGCAGGCCGAGGCGTGGGCGGTCGTCGAGCCGCTGCTGTCCGAGCTGGTGGCGGCGGACGTCATCCTGATCGCGACGCCGATGTACAACTACTCGGTCCCGTCGTCGCTGAAGGCGTGGCTCGACCAGGTGACCTTCCCGCGGATGTCGCTCGCCGGACGGCGCTTCGTGGTCGCCACGGCGCGCGGCGGCGCGTACGGCCCCGGCGCGCCGAAGGCCCGCTTCGACCACCAGGAGCGCTTCCTCCGCGACTTCTTCGCCGGTCACTTCGCCGTCGAGGACGCCGTGTTCGTCGCCGCCGATCTGGCCAACTCCCGCGTCGACCCGGCCCTCGCCCACCGCCGCGCGGAGCACGACGAGCTGTACGCCGCCGCGCTCCGCACGGCCCGCGACCTGGGCAAGGAGTACTGATGAACTGGCTCGTCCTCGGGCTGGCGGGGCTGGTCGAGATCGCCTGGGCGCAGAGCATCAAGCCGACGCAGAGCTTCACCAGGCCGCTGCCGACCCTGGTCTGCCTGGTCCTCATGGTGGCCGCGGTCTGGCTGCTGGCCCAGGCGATGCGCACGCTCCCGGTCGGCACCGCGTACGCGGTCTTCACGGGCATCGGCGCGGTCGGCGCGATCGCGCTGGGCGTCGTCGTCCACAAGGACCCGCTGACGGCCGGGCGCATGACCGCGCTCGCCCTCATCGTCGCCGGCCTGGTCCTCGCCCGCGTCACCGGCTCCGAGTGACGCGCTCAGCGGGCGGCGAGGGCGGCCGGCGCCCTCGGTCAGGTCGCGGCCATCGTGGCGAGCAGGGCCAGGGACCGCTCGTCCGGTGAGCCGGGCCGGGCGTGGTGGACGGTGAGCACTTGGCCGTCCTCCAGCGGCATCGCGTGGAAGCGGAGGCTGATCACACCCAGCTCCGGGTGCCGGAAGCTCTTCGCGCCCGCCGTGGTGGTGTGGACGTCGTGGCGGGCCCACAGTTCCCGGAACTCCTGGCTGCGCAGCGAGAGTTCGCCGATGAGCTCCGTCAGCTCGGGGTCGTCCCGCTCGGTTCCGATCCGGGCCCGGAAGTTGGCGACCGCGTCGGACGCCGCCGCGTTCCAGTCCACATGCGTCTCCCGCGTCCCGGGGTCCAGGAACACCGCGCGCAGCAGGTTGGTCCCGGGCACGTAGCAGGAGGCCAGCTCGCACGCCAGGGCGTTCGATCCGACGACGTTCATCCGGCGGCTGGTCACCGTGGCCGGTGTGGTCGTCCAGGCGTCCAGCAGTTCCTGCACCATGTCCGACACCCGCTCCCGGGTGCGGGTGGCGGTCGGTGCCGGGCGGGCCAGAGCGTACAGGTGCTCCGTCAGTTCCTCGTCCAGCCGCAGCGCCCGGGCAAGCGACTCCAGGACGCTCTCCGAGGGGCGGTGGCCACGTCCCTGCTCCAAGCGCACGTAGTAGTCCGCGCTCACTCCCGCCAGGAAGGCCAGTTCCTCGCGCCGCAGCCCCGTCACGCGGCGACGGGCGTCGCCGGCGTCGTCGAGGCCCACGTCCTTGGGCCGGACCAGGGCTCGGCGAGCCCGGAGGAATTCTGCGAGAGCGGCGTCGTCCATCGCTTCAGGCTACGTCGGGCCGTCCCGTACGAGGGTGGCCCTGCGATTCCCAGTCATCGGCCACCGATGGTGGAACGGCGCGGTCCGCCCGCAGCATGGGGGCGTCGTGAACGAGAGGAGATCCACCATGCGAACGGTCAACGGCTGGGCCGCCCAGGCACCCGGCTCGGCGTTGGCGCCCTGGCGCTTCGAGCGCCGTGAGCTGCGACCCACCGACGTCGCGCTGCGAGTGACGCACGCCGGGGTGTGCTTCACCGACCTGGAGCACGTGCGGCCCCGGCCGGGCCACGAGCGGCCGGACATCTTTCCGCTGGTGCCGGGCCACGAGATCGTGGGCGATGTGACGGCCGTCGGCAGCGCGGTCACCCGCTTCCGGGTCGGCGACCCGGTCTGCGTGGGGAACATCGTCGACTCGTGCGGGGTGTGCGAGGCATGCCGCAGCGGTGATCAGGAGTTCTGCGCGGAGTTCCCGACACTGACCTACGGGGGGCGCGACCGGCGCGACGGGTCCCTGACCCAGGGCGGATTCAGCGACGAGTACGTGGCCGACCAGGCGTTCGTGTACCGCCGCCCCGAGGGGCTCGACCCGGCCGGCACCGCGCCGCTGATGTGCGCGGGGATCACCACCTGGGTGCCGCTCAGGCGCTGGGAGGCCGGCCCGGGGCGGACGGTCGGCATCATCGGCCTCGGCGGGCTCGGGCACGTGGCGGTGAAGCTGGCCAAGGCGCTCGGCGCCGAGGTCGTGGGCTTCACCACCTCACCCGGCAAGGCGAAGGACATGCTGGAACTCGGTGCCGACGACGTGGTGGTGTCGACCGACGCCGAGGCCATGGCCGGGCAGCGCGGGCGGTTCGACTTCATCCTCGACACCGTCCCCTTTGCGCACGACCTCTCGCCCTACCTGACGGCGCTCCGCTTCGACCGGACCCTGTGCACGCTCGGCATCGTGCCGGAGCTGTCCTTCACACCTCAGGCCCTCCGGTTCGGGCGGAAACGGCTGGCGGGCGCGGGCAGCGGCGGCATCACCGACACCCGGGAGATGCTCGACTTCTGCGCCGCCCGCGACCTGACCGCGACCGTGGAGGTACTGCCCGTCGCCGAGGTCGACACGGCACTGGACCGGCTGGCCGCGGGCGACGTCAGGTACCGGTTCGTCCTCGACCTCACGGCCTGACGATCTGAGGCCGGCGCGGAGAAGTGGAGCGGGACGTCGACGACGGTGGGGCCGCCGGCCTGGTGCATCAAGGGATGTTGCGGAGGGTACTGATGAGGCCGAGGAGGGTGGAGTGGGTTTCGGGGCCCGCGTCGGCCGGGCCGGTGCGGCCGCTCTCCTCGCCGGCCCATGTTTTTCGCGGGGTTCTGCACGGGGCCGCAGCCCAGCCGTGCAAGGCGGATCCGCATCCTGGACCTGACCTGGTCAAGAACTGGGTTTCTACAAACACTTGACTCATTCAAGAAAACGAGGCAGCCTGTCGGACGTGGCCACGACCGTGGAGATCCGGCAGATGCTGCGCGGGGCCGCTCTCCGCGTGACCCGTCCGCGGGTCGCGGTGCTGAGCGCGGTGCACGCGCATCCGCACGCCGACACCGAATCGATCATCAGCGCCGTGCGCGGGGACGTCCCGAAGGTCTCCCACCAGGCGGTCTACGACTCGCTGCGCGCGCTGACGGACGCGGGCCTGGTCCGGCGGATCCAGCCGGCCGGCTCCGTCGCGCGCTACGAGGCGCGCGTCGGCGACAACCACCACCACATCGTGTGCCGGTCCTGCGGGACGATCGCCGACGCTGACTGCGCGACCGGCGAGGCGCCCTGCATGACCGCGTCCGACGACAGCGGATTCTCGATCGACGAGGCCGAGGTCACCTACTGGGGCCTGTGCCCCGACTGCTCCACCGCTCACCGTTCCTCATCCGCCAACCTCGCGTAGCCCTGGAGGGAACCCCATGTCCGAGAACAACGAAGCCGCCGCGGGCCAGTGCCCTGTCGCGCACCAGCGCGCCCCGCACCCGACGCAGGGCGGCGGCAACCGCGGCTGGTGGCCCGACCGGCTCAACCTGAAGCTCCTCGCCAAGAACCCGCCGGTGACGAACCCGCTGGGGGAGGACTTCGACTACGCGGAGGCGTTCAACAGCCTCGACCTCGCGGCCGTGAAGCAGGACATCGCGACCGTGCTCACGGACTCGCAGGACTGGTGGCCCGCCGACTTCGGCAACTACGGGCCGCTGATCATCCGCATGGCGTGGCACAGCGCGGGCACCTACCGCGTCAGCGACGGCCGGGGCGGCGCCGGCGCGGGCCAGCAGCGCTTCGCGCCCCTCAACAGCTGGCCGGACAACGCGAGCCTCGACAAGGCCCGCCGCGTGCTCTGGCCGGTGAAGAAGAAGTACGGCCGCAAGATCTCGTGGGCCGACCTGATGATCCTCGCCGGCAACGTCGCGCTGGAGACGATGGGCCTGAAGACCTTCGGCTTCGCCGGCGGCCGCGAGGACGCCTGGGAGGCGGAGGAGGACGTCTTCTGGGGCCCCGAGACGGCGTGGCTGGACGACGAGCGCTACAGCGGCGACCGTGACCTGGAGAAGCCCCTCGCCGCCGTGCAGATGGGCCTCATCTACGTCAACCCGGAGGGCCCGAACGGCAACCCGGACCCGCTCGCCGCGGCGCGCGACATCCGCGAGACCTTCGCCCGCATGGCGATGAACGACGAGGAGACCGTCGCGCTGATCGCCGGCGGCCACACCTTCGGCAAGACGCACGGCGCGGGCCCGGGGGACACCATCGGCGCCGAGCCGGAGGGCGCCCCGCTGGAGGACCAGGGCCTCGGCTGGAAGAACAGCCACGGCACCGGCAAGGGCCGCGACTCCCACACCAGCGGCCTCGAGGTCACCTGGACCAGCACCCCGACCAAGTGGGACAACAGCTTCTTCGAGATCCTCTTCGGGTACGAGTGGGAGCTGGACAAGAGCCCGTCCGGGGCGAACCAGTGGCGGCCGAAGAACGGCGCCGGGGCGAACACGGTGCCCGACCCCGAGGACGGCACCCTCAACCGCGCGCCCGGGATGCTGACGACGGACCTGTCGCTGCGCTTCGACCCGATCTACGAGCCGATCGCACGGCGGTTCAAGGACAACCCCGAGGAGTTCGCGGACGCGTTCGCGCGCGCCTGGTTCAAGCTGACCCACCGCGACATGGGGCCGATCCAGCGCTACCTCGGCCCGGAGGTGCCGAGCGAGACGCTGGTCTGGCAGGACCCGGTCCCGGCGGTCGACCACGAGCTCGTCGACGCGCAGGACATCGCCGCGCTCAAGGCCCGGCTGCTGGACTCCGGCCTGTCGGTGTCCCAGCTCGCCGCCACCGCGTGGGCGTCGGCCGCCTCGTTCCGCGGCACCGACAAGCGCGGCGGCGCCAACGGCGCGCGCATCCGGCTGGAGCCGCAGCGAAGCTGGGAGGTCAACAACCCGGCCGAGCTCGCGACCGTGCTGCGCACGCTGGAGCAGGTCCAGGAGGCGTTCAACGCCGAGCAGACCGGCGGCAAGAAGATCTCCCTGGCCGACCTGATCGTGCTCGGCGGCTGCGCCGCCGTCGAGAAGGCGGCCAAGGACGCCGGCCACGACATCGAGGTGCCGTTCACGCCGGGACGCACCGACGCGTCGCAGGAGCAGACCGACGTCGAGTCGTTCGAGGTGATGGAGCCGACGCACGACGGGTTCCGCAACTACCTCGCGAAGGGCAACGTCCTGCCGGGCGAGTTCCTCCTCATCGACCGGGCGAACCTGCTCACCCTGAGCGCCCCGGAGATGACGGTGCTCCTCGGCGGCCTGCGGGTCCTCGGCGTGAACCACGGGCAGTCCGACCTCGGCGTCCTCACCGACCGGCCCGGTCAGCTCACGAACGACTTCTTCGTGAACCTGCTCGACATGGGCACGGTGTGGAAGGCGGCGAACGAGGAGTCCGAGATCTACGAGGGCCGGGACGCCTCGGGCGAGGTCAAGTGGACCGGCAGCCGGGCCGACCTGGTGTTCGGCGCGAACTCCGAGCTCCGCGCGGTCGCCGAGGTCTATGCCTCCGACGACGCCAAGGAGAAGTTCGTCGAGGACTTCGTCGCGGCGTGGGACAAGGTGATGAACCTCGACCGGTACGACCTGAAGCGGGCCTGACACGACGGCGGCCGGGGCCCCGGCCCGCGGGGCCGGGCCCCGCCCGGCCGGCCGGGGGGGGGT
>NZ_JBEPCJ010000076.1:0-54498 GCF_040299565.1 Spirillospora sp. NPDC000708 | reverse complement strand
TGCATGTTGTGGTGACACACACCTCGCCAGGAGGTCCTCGTCCATTTCAAGCTCATCGAACCGTGTCGCCGTCACCAACGTCCATGGTCACTACAGCTAGCGCTCCGCGCGAAACAGCCCCTCAACCGGCGGGCAGGCCCGCTGCGCTCGCTGCACTCGCTCCGCGTGCCTGCCCGTGGCGGGGGCTGGGGTCTGGCCTTCCGTAAGGGTGTTCAGCCGGCTATATCGGCCTTCGAGGCTTCTTCGGCTTGGGGGGCTTTGGGGCGGGGGCGGTTGAGGGCGGTTGTGGCCAGGGCGGCGACGCCGAGGGTCTGGCCCAGTTGCCGGAACGTGGTCATCGCCCCTGCGGCCGTCCCGCGCCGGTCCGGCGGCGCGGCTGTCAGGACCGCGGCGCCCATCGCGGGGAGCATCAGGCCGACGCCCGCGCCGGTCACGATCAGCCCGAGCGTGATCGAGGACGCGCCCGAACCTGCGTCCAGGTGCGCCTGCAGCGCGCAGCCGAGGCCGCTGAGCAGCACAACCGCGCGATCGTGGTGTCCACGTTGACGTCCTCCCCGCCTGAAGGTTTGGGGGATTCCAACCCGGTCCCGCTATACAGAGAGGAGAGTGGGTTGAGGTTCGCGGTTCACGGGCCGGGCCGATGCCCCGCCTCCCCGCGCAGCCACCGTGCGCCCAACGGCGGTGTCTCTGATGTTGCATGCGGCGTTGACATCGGCATTGGCGCACCACCCGCAGGCGACGCACCGAAACACCGCTTGGCTCTTGCGGTTGTCCGGTGCGCGGTGCCCGCAGGCATTGCAGGTCTGCGACGTGTACGCCGGGTCGACCCGGACCAGGCGTCCCGGGGCCTTGTGCTCCAGCCGGCTGACGAGTAGGCCCCACCCGTTGGCGAGGATGCCCCGGTTGAGCCCAGCCTTGGCACGGACGCCGACGCCGGGGGCGTCGACGGTGCCGCGCGCCGACCGAGTCAACCCGGCGATGTTCAGGTTCTCGACGGCGATGATTTCGAAGCGGGACGCCAGGTCGGTACTGGTCTTCTCGACCCAGTCCTTGCGGCGGTCGCTCCCACGGGCTTTGAGGCGGGCAATGGCGGCTCTGAGGCGGGCGCGGCGGTTCGAGCCCTCACGGGCGCGGGCAAAGCGGCGCAGCAGCCGGTCCAACCGCTTGGCCTCGGCGGTGGTCAGGCCGGGAACGGTAAGGGTCTCGCCAGTGGACAGCGCGGCGCTGATCGCCACGCCCCGGTCGACGCCGACCGCCTCACGGCTGCCGGGCGCGGGCACCGGCTCGGGCACGTGCGCGAACGCAACGTGCCACCGGCCGGCGCGGTCACGGGTCACCCGGAACGACTTCACCCCGGCGGGAACGGGACGGGACAGTCGGAACCTCACCCACCCGACCTTCGGGACCCGTACCTCACCGATGCGGCGCGACAGCCGCCGCACGCCCCATGCACGGCCAGGAGCCCCGACGATCCGGAACCCCTCTTGCGGCCCCGCCTTGCGCCATGTGGGGCGCCGGTGTGTGCCGCCGAAGAAGTTCGCCATCGCTTGGGCGAAGTCCTTGAGCGCTTGCTGCTGCACCGTCTGCGACCCGGCCGCCAGCCACGGGTTGGCGGCGCGAGCCTCAGTCAACTGGCGGGCTTGAGCGACATAGCCTGGCGCGGGGCCTCGGCGAAACGTCCACCACGCATGCTGCTCCACGGCAGGTTCCACACGAACCGGGCGTGCCTGCAGTGCTCCAGCAGCCCCGCCTCCTGGGCAGGGGTCGGGCACAGCCGGTACCGGGACATGCGCCGCAACATACCGACCGCCACTGACAAACCCAGAAGCGCACCGTGCCGGGCGCTCGCGGCGCGCGACGACACCTCGTTCGTCCACCTGCTGTCGGGCGGCACGGAGATCTCGTGCAACACGCAGACGCGGTCGGCGGACGAGCGCGACGCCCTGCTGCTGGAGAAGCTGCCCCGCACCCGCCGCGTCATCGGCGTCTCCGCGTACCTGCTGCTGCGGAGCTACGCGCTGCCCGGCACCTGGCTCGGGCCGGCGGTGCTGTCGGAGGACCAGGCCGCCCGGCTCCGGCCGCCCGCGCCCGACGACGCGGCGCGGGCGTCCTGCAGTACCAGGTCGACATCGAACCGGCCCGGCTCGGATTCCACGCAGAGGCGCGGCTGTGGACGTCGGTGCGGCCGTCGGCGCTGCAGGACGTCGCGTCCGCGATGGCCGCGCATCCGAAGGTGTCGTTCGTCGCGCTCACCACCGGCCCGACGAACCTGGTCGCGGTCGTGAACTGCCGCGACACCGAGGACCTCGCGCGCTACCTCACCGAGCGGGTCGCCCCGCTCGACGGCATCGCCACGATGGAGACGGCGCCGGTGATCCGCACCGTGAAGCGCGCCGGCCCGCCGCTGCGCCTCTGATCAGCCGGCGGCGCCGCCGGCACCGGGCGGCCGCGTCATGGTCGGCCGGGACGGTGCGTCCAGGCCGAACTCGGAGAGGACGTCCTCCAGCGCGCGGGCGAGACCGCGCTCGTAGGCCGCCGCGAAGGCGTCCGCTCCGAGGTCCGCGCGGACGGCGGCCTCGATGGCCAGCACGTCCGGCTGCGACAGGTCGCGCGTGCCGCGCAGGGCGTCGCCGGTGCCGAGCAGCACGGCGGCCCGCTCGGGATCGCCCAGCAGGCGGCACCGCTCGGCCAGGCCCGCCAGCACGTACGCCAGGATCGGGTGGTCCTGGGCGTGCGCGGCGCCGCGCAGCGCCTCGTGCAGGCGGGCGGACGCGTCGTCCATCGCCCCCATCGCCATGTCGAGCTGCCCGCGCGAGCACAGCACCATCGCCCGGAACTGCTGCGGGCCGGGGAGGCCCTCGGTGAGCTCCTCGGCAAGGGCCAGCCTGCGCCGGGCCTCCGCCTCCTCGCCGGAGCGGCGGGCGAACTCGCCGAGCTGGTAGTGGAGCGCCGCGACCTCCTCGGGACGGCGGAGCGGGACGCCGTCCAGCAGCGCCGCCTCCAGCGCGGCGTGCAGCAGCTCCTCCGCCCGGCCGCGCTCGCCGATCAGGTCCAGCTCGTTGGCCAGCTTCATGTGCACGTGGACGAGCGCGACGGTGCCGCCGCCCAGTTCGGCGTTCAGCCGCAGCGCCTCCTCGTGCAGCGCGACGGCCGTGCGGTGGTCGCCGCGCCGGCCGACGACCTCCGCCCGGGCGCTGAGCGCGAACGACAGCCCCCAGCGGTCGCCGGCCTCGCGGAACGCGGCGAGCGAGCGGCCGAAGTCGTCGTCCAGCCGCTCGATCCAGCCGAAGTTGAGGGCGATCTGCCCGCGGATGTAGTGGGCCAGCCCCCGCACCCACGGGTCGGGATCGAGCAGGAGCGGCTCGACGGCGCCCGGTTCCGGGTGGTTCCAGCCCGACTCGTACAGCTCCAGGGTCGTCAGCATGAGCCGCAGTCCGGGATGCAGGGCGGCGGGATCCGCGCCGGCGCACAGGTCGCGGGCCCGGGCGAGCCAGTCGATCACGAGCACGTGGTCGCCGACGACCTGGTTGTCCAGAGAGGTCATCGCGCCCATGGCGAGAGCGCGGGCGGTGACGGTGTCGGCGGGCACGTCCGGCAGCTCCAGGATCCGCACCAGGTGGTCGGCGCCGTCGCGCAGCCGGCCGTTGAGGAACCAGTACCAGCCGAGGGCGGCGCAGAACCGGACGGCGGTGGCCGCGTCCCCGGTGGAGATCGTCCAGCGCAGCGCGGCCGAGATGTTGTCGTGCTCGGCGGTGAGGCGGCGCAGCCATTCGAGCTGCTCGGCCCGGTACAGGTGCGGCTCCGCCTCCTCGGCCAGCCGGACGAGGTGGTCGGCGTGCGCGCGCCGGACGGCCTGCTCCTCGCCCGCCTCGGCCAGCCGCTCCATCCCGTAGGCGCGGATCGTCTCCAGCATCCGGTAGCGGGGCTCGCCGTCCGCGCCCGCGACGGTGACCAGGGACTTGTCGACCAGCGCGGCCAGGGTGTCCAGGACGGCGGCGCGGTCGAGGCCCGGGCCGGCGCACACCTGCTCGGCGGCCTCCAGCGTGGCGCCGCCGGGGAAGGCGGCCAGCCGGCGGCACAGCGCGCGTTCGGGCTCGTCCAGCAGGTCCCAGCTCCACTCGACGACGGCCCGCAGCGTCCGGTGCCGGGGCAGGGCGGTGCGGCTGCCCGCGCCGAGCAGCCGGAACCGGTCGTCGAGCCGCGTCGCGACCTGCGCGGGCGTCAGCGCCCGCATGCGGGCGGCGGCGAGTTCGATCGCCAGCGGGACGCCGTCGAGGGCCCGGCAGATCCGCACGACGGGGGCGACGTTGGCGCCGGTGACGGCGAAGCCGGGCGCGACGGCGGCGGCGCGGTCGGCGAACAGCCGGACGGCGGGCCGGGCGAGCGCGTCCGTCGGGGAGGCGGACGGCGGCGGCGCCTCCAGCGGCCCGACGGGCCAGAGCGTCTCGCCGGTGATGCCGAGCGGTTCCCGGCTGGTCGCCATGATCCGGACGCCGGGGCAGCCGGCCAGGACCCGGTCGGCGAGCCGGGCGGCGGCGTCGAGGAGGTGCTCGCAGTTGTCGAGGACCAGCAGCATGCGCCGGCCCGACAGTGCGGTGACGACCCGGTCCAGGGGGTCGGGCGGCGCGGCGCGCCGGGCGGGCATCGGCTGCGGCGCCTCGCGCAGCCCGAGCGCGGCGAGGACGGCGGCGGGCACCTCCCCCGGGTCGGTGACCGGTGCCAGCTCGACGAGCCAGGCGCCGTCCGGCGCGGGCGGCACGGCGCCGTCCGGCGCGGGCGGCACGGCGCCGTCCGGCGCGGGCGGCACGGCGCCGTCCGGCGCGGGCGGCACCGGGCCGTCGGGGGCGCCGTATCTGCGGGCGGCCTCGACCGACAGCCGGGTCTTCCCCGCGCCGCCGGGGCCGGTGAGGGTGACGAGGCGGGCGCGGGCCAGCAGCGCGCCGACCCGTTCGAGGTCGGCGTCGCGTCCGATGAAGCTGGTCAGCGGTGCGCTCAGGTTGCCCTTCGGGGGACGCGGCGCGGGCGGCGGGGCGTGGGCGGCGGCCGGGCGGGCGGCCAGCGCCGGGTCGCGGCGCAGCACCGCCAGGTGGACGGCGGCCAGCTCGGGCGACGGGTCGACGCCGAGCCCGTCGGCGAGGGCGCGCTTGGCGTCCTCGTACCGGGTGAGCGCCTCGGCCTGGTGGCCCGCGCCGTAGAGGGAGCGCATCAGCAGGGCCGTGACGGGTTCGCGGAGCGGGTCGTCGGCGGCGAGGGCGCGCAGTTCGGGGATCACCTCGGCGTGCCGGCCGAGCGCGAGGTCGGCGTCGATGCGCTCCTCCAGCGCGGCGCGGCGCAGCGCGTCCAGCCGCGCGGCGGGCGCGCCGGCGAACCGCAGCCCGGCCGCGTCGGCGAGGGCGGGCCCGCGCCACAGCGCGAGCGCTTCACGCAGTCCCGCCGACCGGGCGGCGGGATCGGAGGCGCGCCGCGCGGCGGCGACCCGCGCCTCGAAGTCGTGGGCGTCGACGCACGCGCGCGGCACGGCGAGCCGGTAGCCGCCCGGACGCGACTCGACCGCCTCCCGGCCGATGGCGGCGCGCAGCCGCGAGACCAGGGACTGCAGCGCGTTCGGCGCGCCGCGCGGCACGCCGTCCTCCCAGAGCGCGTCGATGATCCGCTCGGCGGGCAGGAGCGCACCGGGGTCCAGGGCGAGCAGGGTCAGCAGCGCCCGCAGCCGCGCTCCCCCGACCTCGACGGGGCCGCCGTCGGCACGCACCTCCAGGGGCCCCAGGATCCCGATCCGCACACCGGCGATTCTCCCGCACCGCCGGACACGCCGGCGCCCCGGCGGTCACGGGGACCACCGGGGCGCCGGGTGCCGGGCGTCAGGCGCGGGTCAGGCCGCGGGCTCGCTCGACTTGGCCTTCGGCTTGACGTCGTCCAGGGCCGCGAGCTCGAAGTCGGCGCGCGGCTGCTCGACGCTGGCGAGCGAGACGGTCTCGCGCTTGAGGAACAGCGCGAGCGTCCAGTCGGCGATGACCCGGATCTTGCGGTTGAAGGTCGGGACCATCGCGCCGTGGTAGCTGCGGTGGAAGAACCAGGCGGGCCAGCCCTTGAGCTTGAAGCCCATCGGGTTCGCCACGCCCTTGTGCAGGCCGAGCCCGGCGACGGCGCCGAGGTTGCCGTGCACGTACGGCTTGAGGGCCTTGCCGCGCAGCGACCGGACGATGTTGTCGGCCAGCACCTTCGACTGCCGGACGGCGTGCTGGGCGTTCGGCGGGCAGAACATCCCGTCCTGGGTGAGGTCGGGGATCGCGGCGTTGTCGCCGGCGGTGAACGCGCGCACCAGGCCCTCGATGGTGAGGTACTCGGTGCCCTTGACGCGGCCCCGCTCGTCCAGCGGCAGGTCGCCGTGCTTGACCACCGGGGACGGCTTGACGCCCGCGTTCCACACCAGCGTGCCGGCCTGGAAGCTGCTGCCGTCCGACAGCTCGATCTGGCCGTCCACGGCGGACTGCAGGAACGTCTTCATCTTCACGTCGATGCCGCGGCCGCGCAGCTGCTCGGCGGTCCACTTGCCCATGTCGGGGCCGACCTCGGGCAGGATGCGGTCGGCGGCCTCGACGAGCATGAACCGCAGGTCCTGCGGGGTGACCTTGCGCATGTACTTGGTGGCGTCGCGGGTCATGTCCTCCAGCTCGGCGATCGCCTCGACGCCGGCGAACCCGCCGCCGACGAACACGAAGGTCAGCGCCTTGCGGCGGAGGTCGACGTCGTCGGTGGACTCGGCGATCTCCAGCTGCTCCAGCACGTGGTTGCGCAGGTGGATCGCCTCGCCGACGGTCTTGAGGCTGATGCCGTTCTCGGCCAGGCCCGGGATGGGCAGCAGCCGCGGCACCGCGCCGGCCGCCATGACCAGGTAGTCGTAGGAGATCCGCTCCGGCGGTCCGGCCAGCGGCTGGACGATCGCCCACCCCTCGTCGTGGTTGAGCTCGGTGACCCGCGCCTTGCGGACGGTGCAGCGGGGCAGCACCCGGCGGAGCGGGACGACGACGTGCCGCGGCGAGATGTTCCCGGCGGCGGCCTCGGGGAGGAACGGCTGGTACGTCATGTACGAGTTCGGGTCAACCACGGTGACCTTGACCTCGCCCCGCTTGAGCTCCTTGCGGAGCTTCTTCTGCAGGCGCAGGGCGGTGTACATGCCCACATAGCCGCCACCCACGATGAGGATGTGGGGAGCGCCAGGGGTCTCCTCGGCGGTCCTGGCCATTGCGGCCTCCTATGTCACGGTCGGCTTGTGAAGACATTCACAAACTAGCTGATGGAACGTGCCCGACACCAACCGAGAACCAGGAAAGAACACGAAAACTTCCTGAACCGGCAAAGTAGAGCGTTACCAAGCGTGTGAAACTCGCCACTCCTTCCCAAATTTTCGCCCGGAACGGGGCAAAGCAGGCATGACGCAACTCACACCGGCGTTCACGAGGGCCGCCGCGGCCGCGGGGGGCGGAAAGGCCCGTTCCACACCCGTGGAAGCCCTAAGGTTGGGCCGGACGGGAAAGGGGGCGCCACCGGCGCGGAGCGCGCCAGGCCGGGAGGACGGCGATCCGGCGGCGCGCAGCGTACGATCTCGGCCGGGAGCGTAACGACATGAAGAGCAGAGAACGGCGTCCGATCCTGGCCGCGGCGGGCGCCCTCGCGCTCACCACGGCGCTGGGCGGCTGCGGGCTGATCGGCCAGCCCCAGAACAAGAGCGCCGAGCTGTCGGAGTGGTTCACGGTGACCAGCCCGGTCTTCCGCGATGGGCGCGACTTGCCCACGCGATACGGCTGCGCGAAGTACCCTGGCGGCGAGGGAAAGACCCCGCCGCTGCACTGGTCGGCGCCGGCCGGCACCAGGTCGTTCGCGATCGTGATGGACGACCCGGACGGCTCGGAGGGCGCCTACGTGCACTGGGTGATCGCGGGGATCGACGGCACGACCAACGAGCTCGTCGAGGGCGCCGAGATCCAGGGCGCCGTCGAGGGGCTCACCACAGGCAAGAAGGCGGGATACGCGCCCCCGTGCCCGCCCAAGGGAGAGCGGCATCGGTACCGGTTCACCATCTACGCTCTGGACAGTCCGGCACCGTTCCGCCAAGGCGCCAAGCTCCGGGACTCGCTCGGCGCCATCGCCGAGCACACGGTGGGCCGCGGCCGGATCACCGGGAACTTCGGCGGCAAGCAGGCGCGTTGACCGTGGAGCCTCCGGGCCCCGGGGTCGGCGCGGACCCCTTCGGGGGGCTGGAGCCAACAGGGGTGTGCGGGTGGCCCGGACGGGCCGGCCGATACGCGTCGGGTGAGGGTAAATGTGCGCGAAGGGTGTGACAACGGTCATAGCGGTCGGACAGAATCGGACTAGCTCCGAGGACGACCGACCGCCGGCGACGAACGGGCCCGACCCGCGGACCGCGCCGACGACTCTCGCCGGGCCAAGGCATTGGGTGGTGGCATGACTTCTTACATCGTGGTCTTCGGCCTCATTGTGGTCGTGGTCCTGGTGGTCGTCCTCGTGGCGCTCGGGCTGCGGGCCAGCAGGGCGGGCCGCGACGACGACGACTGGATGGACGACGAGCCGCAGCAGCAGCCCCGCGGCCGCCGCGCCGCGCCGCCGCCGCCCGACGACATGGGCGCGCAGGACGACGGCTACGGCCCCGGGTACGACCAGGGCTACGGCAACGCCGCCCCCGACCCCGGCTTCGACCGGCGCGTCGCCGGCGGCCCGCTCGCCGCCCCGCCCGCCGCCGCTCCCCCGTCCCCGCCGCCGCCCGCTCCCGGCGGCCAGTCGTCCGACGAGATGGAGGACGACGACTACTGGGCCACCATCACCTTCGACAAGCCGAAGTTCCCCTGGCAGCACGGCCAGGAGGCGGGCGAGCCGGACCCGTCGGCCGACCCGCTGAACGCCCAGCAGGCGCAGGCGCAGGCGCAGGCGCAGGCGACCCAGCACATCGCGCCGCCCGAGCCGCAGCCCGCCGTCGAGCAGCCCGGCCTCACCCAGCCGGTCTCCCTGGGCGCGGACGGGACGATCCTCAACGGGCTCGGCGGCCCGTCCGGCACCGGACCGCAGCAGGCCCCCGGCGGCTTCCAGAACGCGCCGTACGCCGCCGACCCCGGCTCCACCTCGCACGACCCGATCCCGACCGACCTCGGCGCGCTCGGCGGCCCGTCCGGCCCCGGCTCGCAGGCGCCCTACGGCGCGCCCGACCAGCAGGTGTACGGCGGGCAGGAGCCGCAGCCGGCGTACGGGGCGGCCGACCAGTACGACCCGTCCTACGGCGGCGGCGACCAGTTCGGCGGGCACGCCGACCAGCCGCACTACGGCACGCAGGACCAGTCCGGCTACGGCGACCAGCCCTCCTACGGCGACCAGCCGCAGTACGGCGTCCCCGAGCAGCCGCAGTACGGGTCCTCGCACGAGCCGTCCTACGGCGACTTCGGCGGCGACCCGCTCGGCTCCCGTCCGGCGACCGGCCCGTCCGGCGGTCGCTCCGACGCCTTCGACCTGCCCTTGGGCTCGACCGCGCCGTCGCAGCCGCCCGCGCCGCACCAGGCGCCGCCGCCGTCCGACCCGCTGGGCCTGCCGCTCGGCCGGCCCGAGGAACCCGCGCGCGGGTTCGGCGAGACGACCGGCGGGCTGCCCGGCCCGGCCGAGCCGATCCCGCCCGCTCCCCCGGCCCCGGCCGCTCCGGCGGCGCACGGCGGCCTCGGCGGGGCGCCGTCCGGCGGATCGGGCTCCGACACCGACAACCACAAGCTGCCCACCGTGGACGAGCTGCTCCAGCGCATCCAGACCGACCGGCAGCGCTCCTCGGGCGGCCCGTCCGGGGACTCCGGCGGCTCGTACGGCTCGCTGAACGACCCGCTGAGCGACCCGCTCGGCACCGGCTCGTTCGGCACCGGCTCGGGCACCGGCACCGGCTCGGGCACGGGTGCGGGCGGCGGCTCGGGCACGGGGCCGTGGCCCCCGCCCGCGTCCGGCGGCGCGTCCGGCTCCGGCGGGTACGACAGCGGGTTCGGCCCGTCGAGCACCGGCCCCGGGGCGGGCTACGGCCAGGGCTCGCACACCGACGGGTACCCGACCGCCCCGGCCTACGGCGAGTCGCCCCGCTACGACGACCCTCTGGGCGGCGGCTCCCGGGAGCCGTACGGCTCCGGCGGGCAGGGCGGCGGGCAGGGCGGCGGCACGGGCGCCTACGGCGACTTCAGCGGCAGCAGCTACAACAGCGGCGACCCGCTGGCCGCGCCGCACGACCCGGGCGCCACCCAGGCGTACGGCTCGGGCTACCCCGGTCCGTCGCAGCAGGGCGGCTACCAGCAGGGCGGGCAGCCGAACGACGCCGACCCGTACGGGTCGCGGCAGCAGCCCGACGACTGGGAGAACTACCGCCGCTGACGCGCCGTCGCGCGAGCACCGCAGCGAGGACCGCCGGATCTCCGGCGGTCCTCGCTCTTTTCTCCGGGGACGCCGCGTCCTTCTCCGGGAACGCCGCGTCCGGACGGGTCTCCGGCGCGCTGCGGGCCGTGCGTCCCGGGGCGGATACCGGAGAATCCTGATTGGATACGTTGAGTGACTTCAAAGCCACTCAACGCATCCACAGTGCGCAGGGACGTCCTCGCGTCCTTCGTCGTGTTCCTGGTAGCGATCCCGCTGTCGCTGGGCATCGCGGTCGCCTCGGGCGCGCCGGTCGCCGCCGGGCTCGTCGCCGCCGTCGCCGGCGGTGTCGTCGCCGGACTCGCGGGCGGGTCGCCGCTGCAGGTCAGCGGCCCCGCCGCCGGGCTGACCGTGCTGGTCGCCGACCTCATCGCGAGCTACGGCTGGCGGGCCACCTGCACGATCACCCTGCTCGCCGGGGTGCTGCAGGTGGCGCTCGGCCTGAGCCGGGTGGCGCGCGTCGTGCTGGCGGTGTCGCCCGCCGTGGTGCACGGCATGCTCGCCGGCGTCGGCGCGGTGATCGTGCTGGCCCAGGTGCACGTCGTGCTGGGCGGCGGCCCGCAGGAGTCCGCCGTGGCCAACCTGCGGGAGCTGCCGGGGCAGCTGCTGCACCCGGCGCCGTACTCGACGCTCGTCGGCGCGCTGACGGTCCTGGTGCTGCTGGGCTGGTCCCGGCTGCCGCGCGGGGGCCGGCTGCGCCTGGTCCCCGGTCCGCTGCCCGCCATCGCCGCCGCCACCGCCGCCGTGTGGGCGTTCGGCTGGCCGGTCGACCGGGTGGACCTGCCGGGGTCCATGCTGCACGGCTGGGGCCTCCCGGAGCTGCCGCACGGGTCACCGCACGGCGTCGCGGGCGCCGTCGTGTCGCTCGCGGTCGTGGCGGCCGTGGCGTCGCTGCTGTGCAGCGTGGCGGTCGACCGCGTCCGGCCCGCCGGGGTCCCGCCCACCGACCTCGACCGGGAGCTGGCCGCGCAGGGCGCGGCGAACGCGGTGTCCGGGCTGTTCGGCGGCCTCCCGGTCGCGGGCGTGATCGTCCGCAGCACCGCCAACCTGGAGGCGGGCGCCCGGACCCGGCTGTCCGCCGTCCTGCACGGGGTGTGGGTGCTGGTGCTCGCGGTGTCCTGCGGGCCCGTGATCGAGCGCGTCCCGCTGTCGGCGCTGTCGGCGCTGCTCGTGGTCCTCGGCGTCCGCTTGGTGGACCCGGCTCGGATCCGCGACCTGCGCGACCACCGGGAGGCGCCCGCTTACGCCGCCACGTTCGCCGGCGTGGTCGTCCTCGGCCTCGGCGAGGGCGTGCTGCTGGGCATCGCCGTCACGGCGGTGCTGGCGCTGCGGCGGCTGACCCGGCTCACCGTCCGGACCGAGCGGCTGCTCCCCGCGCCGGGCGACGGAATCGTTCCGCCCCGCTGGCACGTTGTCGTGGAGGGGACACTGACGTTCCTCGGAGTTCCGAAGGTGACGCGCGCGCTGCGGTCCGTTCCGGCGGGTGCGGGCGTCGACCTCGACCTGAACGTCGACTTCATGGACCATGCCGCCTTCGACGCCGTCCACCAGTGGCGGCTGGCGCACGAACGCCAAGGGGGCAGGGTCGACATCGACGAGGTTCACGAGGGTTGGTATGAAAGAGGGGTGACAGGTGATATGTCTTCGTCGCGTAAGTCGTCCCCCCCGGCGCGCTGGTGGGCTCCATGGGCGAACCGGCAGCGACGCTCCGGAAGCGCCACCGAGCCTTCGTC
The DNA here is from genome assembly GCF_040299565.1 of Spirillospora sp. NPDC000708. Lineage (NCBI taxonomy): Bacteria > Bacillati > Actinomycetota > Actinomycetes > Streptosporangiales > Thermomonosporaceae > Spirillospora > Spirillospora sp. NPDC000708. The sequence continues at coordinate 42,316 of NZ_JBEPCJ010000076.1, read as the reverse complement.
CCCGACGTCCGTCCTGCTCGACGGCGTCCGCGAGTACCACGACAGCACCGCCGGGCTGGTCCGGCCGATCATGGCCGAGCTGGCGATGGAGCAGAAGCCGGAGCTCCTCTTCATCACGTGCGTGGACTCGCGCGTCGTGCCCAACATCATCACCGCCAGCGGGCCCGGCGACCTGTTCATCAACCGGAACGTCGGCAACTTCGTCCCGCCGCACGACTCGGCCGTCCCGGACGACTCGGTGATGGCGACGGTGGAGTACGCGACCAACGTGCTGGACATCCGCACGATCGCGGTCTGCGGGCACTCCAACTGCGGCGCGATGGCCGCGGTGATGGCGGGCGGCGCCGAGGTCGCGCACCTGGAGGGGCTGACCCGCTGGCTCGAGTTCGGCAAGCCGACGCTGGAGCGCTTCCGCGCCGAGGCGGACCACGGCGACGACCCGCTGGCCCGGCTCAGCCAGGTCAACGTGATGCAGCAGCTCGACAACCTGCTCACCTACCCGTGGCTCCGGGAGCGCGCCGAGGCCGGCGAGCTGGAGCTCGTGGGGCTCTACTTCGACCTGAAGTCCGCGACGGTCAAGGTCCTCGATCGCGGCGCGGGGAAGTTCGCCACGATCCCGAACCACGTCCCGGAGTCCGCCTACCGGGACACCGGCCGGTCCTGACGCCGAGGGGTCTCCGGGGCACCGCGCCCCGGAGACCCCTCGCCCCGCCGTCTTACCGTCCGACCAGCTCGCCGCGCATCCGGCCGTCGTCCTCCGGCCGGTCGGCCCCGATCACGGGGCCGGTGTTCCGCGGGGAGCCGCGGTGGTACAGGGCGCCCTCCTGCCGGGGGTCGCGGACGTACACTCCGGTCACCCGCCGTGCGGCCCGCGCGCCGAGGCCCGCCGGAGGCGTGAAAAGCGTGTCGCTGCGGCTGGCCCGCGCGAACACCGCGAGGTAGACCAGGGACCCCAGCGCCCCGGCGAGCACGAGGGCCACGAACACGATGATGATGAACATCAGCGCTCCTCTCCCCGGGGCGGCCACCGCGCCCCGAGCCTCCGCCGACCCGGCGATCAGCTCTACCCATGACGTTAGGCGCGCTCTTTCAGGTCGTTTGTGTCGTGTGACCCGAAGCCGCCGAGATTCACGCCACTCGGCTCCGGTGCGAGGTTCACTGCACCTCTCAACCCGGTAAGTCCGGGACATGGCCCCTGGACGGTCGGCAGGTGCAATGTAGGATGTCCTACGTCCTATGCAAGGAGGTTCCGGTTCCGTGAGCACCGGTTTCGATCCCGACATCGCCGAGTGGCTGCGGCGCCGCGCCGAGGACCCGACCGCCGCCGACGCGTCCGTCGAGGGCGCGCGGCGCCACTCGCTGGCCGTGAACGAGCGGTCGCTCGCGCTGCTGCCCGACCCGCCCGTCCCGTTCGCCGAGCACGCCACCGTCCTGGAGACCGCCTCCGGGCCGGTGCCCGCGCTGGTCGTCGAGCCCGGCCCCCGGCCCGCCGAGGCCGCCGTCGCGTTCTTCCACGGCGGCGGGTGGATCGCCGGCGACCTGCGCACGCACCGGCAGCACATGCGGCGCCTCGCGGTCGGGACCGGCGCCGCGGTGATCGGCGTGGACTACCGCCTCGCGCCCGAGCACCCGTTCCCGGCCGCGTTCGACGACTGCCTCGCCGCGACGCTGCACCTCGCCGCGGCCCGGACCGGGCCGCTCGCCGTGGCGGGCGACAGCGCGGGCGGGCAGCTCGCCGCGTCCGTCGCGCTCGCCTGCCGCGACCGGGGCGTCGAGCTGGCCGGGCAGCTGCTGGTCGTCCCGGTCACCGACGCGACCGGCGGGTACGCCGACCCTGACGTGAACGCCCTCTATCCGTCCCGGGCCGAACGCGCCGACGGCCACGGGCTGACGCTGGCCGGGATGCGGTGGTTCACCGAGCTGTACCGCCCGCCGGGCCGCGGCGACGACTGGCGGGTGTCGCCGCTGCGCGCCGCCGACCTCGCGGGCGCCGCGCCCGCCGCGATCCACACGGCCGGCTTCGATCCGCTGCGGGACGAGGGCGGCGCCTACGCGGCCGCGCTGGCCGCCGCCGGCGTCCCGGTCGTCCACCGCGAATGGCCGACCCTGAACCACGGCTTCTTCGGCCTGGGCGGCGTGTCCGCCACCGCCGACCGGGCCGCGCGCCAGGCCGCCGCCGACCTGAGCGCCCTCCTCACGCCCGCTCGTCGCGCCGCGGGGTGAGGGCGGCGGCGAAGCGGGCGGTGATCCAGCGGGGGTCGGTGATCGCGGTGCCGGCCACCACGCAGGTGGCGCCCGCCTCGATCGCGGCCGCCGCCGACGCGGGCGCGTGGTAGCGGCCCTCCGCGACGATCAGCGCGCCGGGGAGCTCGTCGCGCAGCGCCCGGACCAGGTCCAGGTCGGGGCCGTCCGGCGGCGGGCCGGGGACGGTGTAGCCGGCGAGGGTCGTGGCCACCATGTCGGCGCCCGCCTCGGCGGCGGCGACGCCCTCGTCCAGGGTCGCCACGTCCGCCATGAACAGCGCGCCCTCCCCCTGGACCGCCTTGATCGTCTCGGTGAGCGGGCGGCCGTCCGGGCGCGGCCGGAACGTGGCGTCGGCCGCGACGACGTGCGCGCCCGCCCGGACGACGGCGCGGGCGGCCTCGACGGTCGGCGTGATGAACACGCCGCCGGTGCCGTCCTTGGTCAGGCCGATGACGGGGACGTCCACGGCGGCGGCGATGGCGGCGACGTCGGGCGTCCCGCCGACCCCGCCGCAGCGGATCGCGGCGGCGCCGCCTCCGGCCGCCGCCTCCGCCATCCGGACGAGCGCGGCGGTGTCGCGCAGCGGATGCCCGTCCGGGGCCTGGCAGGACACGATGAGCCGCCCGGCGACGGCGGCGGCGAAGGTCTCGGCGTTCAACGGGCGCTCCTGTTCACGGGGGTGCCGGTGGGCGGGGTTCCGGCGGGCAGGGATCCGGCGGGCAGGGATCCGGCGAGCAGGCTTCCGGCCAGCAGTGCCGCCCCGACCAGCGGCGCGTCCGTGCCGAGCCGGGCGGGGACGATCGGGGTCGCGCGCAGCGGCGGGAGCGCCTCGTCCCGGAACGCGGCGGCGACGGCGTCCAGGTAGGGCGCGCCGATCTGCGCCACGCCGCCGCCGATCACGACGGCGTCGGGGTCCAGGACGGCGAGGAGCCCGGCGAGCGCGCGGCCGAGCAGGGCCCCGGCGCGGGGCGCGTCGCCGGTCGCGGCGATGGCGGGGCCGGACGCCGCCGCCTCCAGGTGGTCGCGGCGCCCGCAGCCGCACGGCACCGGCCCCCGTTCGGGGACGAGCAGGTGTGCCAGCTCCCCGGCGGTGCCGTGCGCCCCGTGGTCGAGGTCCCCGCCGGTGGTCAGCGCGCCGCCGACGCCGGTCCCGACCGAGACGTGCAGGACGCGGTGGTGCCCGGCCCCGGCCCCCGCCTGGGCCTCGCCGTAGGCCATGGCCCGGACGTCGTTGACCGCGGTGACCGGCAGGCCGGTGAGGGCGGTGAGGGTCTCGCGGACGGGCGTCCCGGCCCATCCGGGCAGGACGTCCGTCGCGGAGACGACGCGTCCGGTGTCGGGGTCGATCACGCCGGGCGCGCCGACCCCGAGCCCGCGGACGTCGCTCCCGGCGAGGCCGAGGCCGTCCAGCAGCTCGGCGGCCGCCGCGAGCACGGCGTCCCCTCCCCCGGCCGGTGTCGGGACGCGACCGCGCCGCAGGACCGTTCCGCTCCGGTCCACCAGCGCCGCGGCGATCTTCGTGCCGCCGATGTCGAGCGCGGCGAGCGTCCCGCCGCTCACAGCAGCCCGGCGGCGGCCAGCGTGCGGCGGACGTGCCCGGTCTCGGCCGCGTCCAGCTGGATCTGCGGCGGCGCGGTGACCGGGCAGTCGATGACGCCGCGCAGGTGCAGGGCGGCCTTGAACGAGCCGAGCGCCGACGAGCCGCGCCCCATCCGGGCGGCGGCGCCCGCGTTGACGATGTCGAACAGCCGCAGCAGCCGCTCCTGCTCGGCCCGCGCCTCGTCCCAGCGGCCCTCCCGGCACAGCCGGTACAGCCGGACGTAGCCGTCCGGGTCGACGTTGCCGAGGCCCGGGACGACGCCGTGCGCGCCCATCGCGAGCGCCGAGTCGACGGTCAGCTCGGACCCGGTCAGCACGCTGAACCCGCCGGTCCCCGCGTCGCGGAGCGCGACGAGCAGGCCGCGCAGCCCGCCCTCGTCGCCGCTGGAGTCCTTCACCCCGGCGAGGACGCCCTCGTCCGCGAGCCGCAGCAGCATCGCCGCGTCCAGCTTGGAGTGCACCGAGACCGGCAGGTCGTAGGCGTAGACGGGGACCGGGACGGCGGCGGCGACGCGGCGCAGGTGCGTCTCGATCTCCGCCGGATGGGTGCGGGTGTAGAACGGCGCGGTCGCGACGACGCCGTCGCAGCCGAGCTCAGCGGCGGCGCGGGCGTGCTCGATGACCCGCAGCGTGGTCATGTCGATCGCGCCGGCGAGCACCGGGACCTGCCCGGCGACGTGCTTGACCACCGTCTCCAGCACCGTGCGGCGGTGCGCGTCGGGCAGGAACGCGACCTCGCTGGTGGAGCCGAGCACGAACAGCCCGTCCACGCCGGCGCCGACGAGGTGGTCGACGAGCCGTTCGAGGGACGCGGCGTCGACGTCCAGGCCGGGGGTCAGCGGCGTGCAGACCGGGGGGACGACGCCGGTGAGCGGCGGGGCGGCGGGTCCGGCGGGAGCGGCGGTCACGGGATCTCCTGGGAAACGGGGGAAAGGGCGAGGTCGGACGGGTCGGTGACGGGATGCAGGCAGCGGTACGCGTGCCCGGCGTCGCCGGCCTCGGCGAACGCGGGCATCGCCTCGGCGCACTCCTCGGTGGCGCGCCAGCAGCGGGTCCGGAACGGGCAGCCGCTCGGCGGGTGGACGGCGGACGGGACGGGCCCGTCCAGCCGGATCGGCTCCATCGGGTCGAGGAGGCTCGGGGTGGCCGACAGCAGCGCCCGCGTGTACGGGTGCCGGGTGTCGCCGCGGGCCACGGCGGCGGCCGGGGCGTCCTCGACGATGCGGCCGAGGTACATGGTGACGACCCGGTCGGACATGCGCCGGACGGTCTGGATGTCGTGCGAGACGAACACCATCGACAGGCCGAGGCGGTCCTTGAGGTCGAGCATGAGGTTGAGGATCTGCGCGCGGACGGACACGTCGAGCGCGGACGTCGGCTCGTCGGCGACGAGCAGCGACGGCTCCAGCGCGAGCGCGCGGGCGATCGCGACGCGCTGCCGCTGCCCCCCCGACAGCTGCCCGGGGAGGGCGGCGGCGAGCTGCGGCGGCAGCCCGACCAGCGACATCAGCTCGCGGACGCGGGCGTCGCGTTCGGCGGGCGTGCCGCGCCGGTGCACGTCGAGCGGGTCGCGGAGGATCGCCCGGACGGGCAGCCGCCGGTTCAGCGCGGTCGCCGGGTCCTGGAAGACCATCCCGACGGCCGCGCCGAGCCGCGCGGACCGGTCGCGGGACCGCAGCGCGCCGAGGTCGTCGCCCTCGAACAGCACCGTGCCCTCGGTGGGCCGGGTCAGGCCGACGAGCACCTTCGCGAGCGTGGACTTGCCGCAGCCGGACTCGCCGACGATCCCGACGGTCTCGCCGCGTCCGATGGCGAGGTCGGCGCCGGTGAGCGCGTGCACGGCGGCGCGGCGCAGCGGGTTGCCGCCGCGCACCGGCAGCCGGACGTGCACGCCGCGCAGTTCCATGACGGGTGTGGTCATCGCTGTTCTCCCGCCTTGGCGGTGGCGGGCGCGCCGGCCGCCGCGCCGATCGGATGGTGGCAGGCGAACGCGTGCCGGTGCGGCTCGCCGGACGCCTCGGGACGGGTCGTCGCGCACAGTCCGGTGGCGGCGGCGCACCGGTCGGCGAACCGGCAGCCCGCCGGGAAGTGCGCGGGCGACGGGACGACACCGGGGATCTGCACGGGCCGCGCGTCCGCCGCCTCCAGCGACACGACGGCGCCGAGCAGGCCGCGCGCGTAGTGGTGCCGGGACGAGGCGACGACGTCGGAGGTGACGCCGGCCTCGGCGACCTGCCCGCCATACATCACCACGACGCGGTCGGTGACGTCGGCGACGAGCGCGAGGTCGTGCGAGACGAGGATCAGCGCGAACCCGAGCTCGGCGCGCAGCCGCAGCAGCAGCCGCATGACGGCGGCCTGGACGGTGACGTCGAGCGCGGTGGTCGGCTCGTCGGCGACGACGAGCCTCGGGTCGCGGGACAGCGCCATCGCGATCAGCACCCGCTGCCGCTGCCCGCCGGACAGCTCGTGCGGGTAGGAGCGCAGCGTCCGGTCCGGGTCGAGGCCGACGAGGTCGAGCAGCTCGGCGGGAGTGCGGGTGCCGCCGCGCCGGGTGAGCTGGCGGAGCTGGGCGCGGATCGTCATCGCCGGGTTCAGCGAGGACAGCGCGTCCTGGTAGACCATCGCCATGTCGTGGCCGAGCAGCGCGCGGCGCTCCCGCGCGGGCAGGGCGCGCAGGTCGCGGCCGTCGAACAGCAGCCGGCCGCCGATCCGGGCCCCGCGCGGCTCCAGCCCCATGATCGCCAGGCTGGTGAGGCTCTTGCCGCAGCCGCTCTCGCCGACCAGGCCGACGACCTCGCCCGGCCGCACGTCGAGGGACACCCGGTCGACCACGTCCACGTCGCCGTAGCGGTCGGGGAACCCGATGGCGAGGTCCTCGACGCGCAGCAGCGGTTCGCCGTCCGGGAGGGGGCGGGCGCGGTCGGCGAGGCGGCGTCCGGCCTCGCGCAGGTCGCCTTCCAGCCGCGCGGCGGGCGGCGCCGGGGCCGCGGCCGTCCGGGCGACGGTTCCGGCCGCGGCCCCGACGCCGGGCTCAGCGTCGGTGCGGGTGTCGGGGCGGGCGGCGGGCGCGGCCCACGCGTCCGACACGCCCTCGGACAGGACGTTCAGCACCAGCACCGTGACCAGGATGAACAGGCCGGGGAAGAACGTCGCCCACCAGCCGCCGGCCAGCACCAGCGTCTTGCCGTAGGCGATGACGCTGCCCCATGACGGGTCCGGGTCCTGGACGCCGGCGCCGACGAACGACAGGCTCGCCTCGAACACGATCGCGTTGGCGACGACGATCGTGACGAACACCAGGATCGGCGCGGCGCAGTTGATCAGGACGTGCCGCCACAGGATGTGGCCGCGGCGGGCGCCGATGACGCGTTCGGCGGCCACGTAGTCCTCGCCGTACTGCGACAGCACGTTGCCGCGCACGACCCGCGCGACCTGCGGGACGTACAGGAACGCGATGGTGCCGATCAGCACCGGCAGGCTCTTGCCGAACACGGTGACCAGGACGGCCGCGAGCGCGACCGCCGGGAACGCCATGACGACGTCGAGGCAGCGCATCACGGCCTCGTCCACGGCGCGGTGCGCGGTGGCGGCGACCGAGCCGAGCACGGCGCCCGCGGCCAGCGCGAGGAACGCGGCGCCGAGGCCGATGGCCAGCGACCAGCGCGCCCCGTACAGCACGCGGGCGAACACGTCGCGGCCGACGCGGTCGGTGCCGAACCAGTGGCCGCCGGACGGCGCCTGCCCCGCGACGCCCGTGGTCAGCGGGTCGTGCCGGGCGATCAGCGGCGCGGCGAGCGCCGCGATGACGATCACCAGCAGCACGCCGAGCGCGATCCGGGAGGCGGGCCGCAGCCGCCGCCATCCCCGTATCAGGACGGTCATCGCGTCGCTCCCTTCAGCCGGGGGTTCGCGAACAGGTAGAGCACGTCCACGAGCAGGTTGACGACCAGGAACGTCAGCGCGATGCACAGCACGACGCCCTGCACGAGGGCGGGGTCGCCGGCGGTGACGCCCTGCATGATGAGGGTGCCGAGGCCGGGCAGCCCGAAGATCGCCTCGACCACGACGGCGCCGCTGAGCAGGTAGCCGATCTGCAGTCCGAGCACGGTCAGCGGGGTGATCAGCGCGTTGCGCAGCACGTTGCGGCCGACCACGACGGTGCGCGGCAGCCCGCCGCCGATCGCGGTGCGCACGTAGTCGCGGTCGAGCTCCTCGACCATCGCGGTGCGCACCACCCGGGCCAGCAGCGACCCGACCGGGAACCCGACGGCGATCGCGGGCAGCGCGAGGCTGCGCAGCCAGCCGCCCACCGAGTCGCCGGGGTTGACGTACCCGCCGGTCGGGAACCAGCCGAGCCGCAGCGCGAACCACTGGATCAGCAGGATGCCGAGCCAGAACGACGGCATCGCGACGCCGGCCATGGACAGCACCCGGATGGCCTGGTCGGGCCAGCGGTCCCGGAACAGCGCCGCGGTGACGCCGAGGACCACCGCGAACACCACGCCGACCAGCACCGCCAGCAGCGTCAGCTGGAGCGTGAGCGGGAACGCGGTCCCGATCGCGTCGGTGACGGGCCGGCTCGGCGGCGCGGTCAGCCCGAGGTCGCCGTGCAGCAGGTCGCCGAGGAACCGGACGTAGCGGACCGGCAGCGGGTCGGTGAGCCCGTGCGCGGCCGCGTACGCGTGCCGCGCCTCGGGCGTGGCGCCCTCGCCGAGCGCGTTGAAGGCGGGGTCGTTCGGGGAGAAGCGCAGCACGACGAAGACGAACAGCGTGATCCCGAGCACCATCGGCACGAGGGTCAGCAGCCGTCCGAGCGCCATGCGCAGGATCGTTGCCATCCGGGTGGCGTCCCTTCTTCGGGTCCGGGACGGTCAGGCGCGGCCGACGTTCAGGAACGACAGCCCGGTGGTCGCCATCGGCCGGAAGCCCGGCAGCGCCTTGCCCTTCCACCCGGTCTCGAGCTTGCGGTGGAAGATCGGGTACAGCGCGGCCTGCTCGGCGACGACGTCGATGGCCTGGCTCCACAGCGTCTTGCGCGCCGCCGGGTCGGCCTCGCGGGCGGCCCGGTCGAGCAGGTCGACGACCTTCTTGGCCTCGGGGGTTCCGGCGTTGTAGCTGCGGTGCTCGGGCCAGGTGCCGACGTAGAACCAGCGCATCAGCAGGTCGGCGTCGTTGCCGAACACCGACGGGTCGCCGGGCGCGGCCATGACCTGGTACTTGCCGGTGTCGACGCGGTTGGCGTACTGGCCGCCGGACTGGCCGACGTTGAGCGTGGTGGCGACGCCGACGGCGTCCCAGCTCTGCTTGATCAGCGGCGCGCAGTCCTTGACGAAGTCGGTGTCGGTGGTGATCAGCTCGACCTTCAGCCCGCTGACCCCGGCCTCCCGCAACAGCTGCTTCGCCTTGTCCGGGTCGTAGCCGTAGACGGTGGCGGCCTTGACGTAGTCGGGGTGCCCGGCGGGCAGGAAGCTGGTCGCGGCGGCGGCGTTGCCCAGCAGCGCCGTCTTGATCAGCTTGTCGGTGTCGAGCGCGTAGTGCAGCGCCTGCCGCACCCGCACGTCGTCGAACGGCTCGACCTTGCAGTTGAACATCAGGAACAGCAGGCCGAAGCTCTGCACCGCCTCGACGCTCGCGGCCTTGCGCAGCTCGTCCGCGTTCAGGTACGGGACGGCCTCGATCGCCTGGACGCGTCCGGACTGCAGCGCGGTGACCCGGGCGGACGGGTCCGCGAGCAGCAGCCAGGTCATCTTGGCGACCTTCGCGGGCCGGGGCCCGTTGTAGGCGTCGAACTTGGCGAACGACAGCCCGGCAGTGGCGCTCGCGGCGGTGAGCCTGAACGGCCCGGAGCCGACCGGCAGCGCGTCGAACTTCTTCTGGTCCGCCTGGACGATCTTCTTCGGCACGATCCGGACCACGGCGAGCCGCTCGGAGAACAGCGCGAACGCGTACTTGAGCCTGAACTCGACGGTGGTGTCGTCGACCTTCCTCACCTTGTCGAGGAACGGCAGGAACTGCACGAACAGCGACGCGTTCTTCGGGTCGAGCACCCGCTCGAAGCTGAACACGACGTCGTCGGCGGTGACCTTCGAGCCGTCGTGGAAGGTGGCGCCGTCGCGGATCGCGACCCGGTAGGTGGTGTCGTCCACCTTCTCCGGAGCCGCCTTGGCCAGCGCGTTGTAGGGCTGCCGGGTCACCGGGTCGAGGTCGACCAGCGACTCCAGCACGTGGAAGTCGGCGGCCACGGCGACGGCGCTGGAGGACGTCATCGGGTCGAAGCCGCCGGAGAGGGCGTAGGCGAGCGCGGCCTGGATCGTGTCCTTGGAGCCGCCGGATCCGCCGGAGCCGGTGGAGGACGGGCCGCCGCACGCGGACACGCCGGCGGTGATCGCGGCGGCCGCGCCGAGGAGCCCGGTGTAGCGCAGGAAGTCGCGGCGGTGCAGGCCGCGGCCCGGCTGGAGATCGGTCACGTCGTCTCCTGGAAGGAAGGGGTGGGGCGGTCGCAGGGTAGGCGACCGCAGGTGGGAGGGGAGGTAGGACATCCAACGTCGTTCGTCGGTGTACCGTAGGCTCCGGCACCGGCCAGGTCAAGTGGCGGGTCCCGGAACCAACCGACGCGATGGGGAGCGTGAGCCGATGACCGCAGCTCGGACGCGGGGACGTGCGACGCGCGGCCGCAGCAGCCGCACCGAGGAGGTGCAGCAGGCGATCAAGCAGCTGATCCTGGAGCGCGGGCTGGCCTCGGGCGACCCGATGCCCACCGAGTTCGAGCTGGTCGAGGAGCTGGACGTCAGCCGCAACTCGCTGCGCGAGGCGCTCAAGGCGCTGCAGGCCGTCGGGATCGTGGAGATCCGGCACGGCTTCGGGATGTACGTCGGCAGCATGTCGCTCGGCGCGCTGGTCGACGAGCTGACCTTCCACGCCCGCATGTCCAAGCGGCAGGGCCGCGACGACCTCGCGCACCTGGTGGACGTCCGCGAGGTCCTCGAACGCGGCCTCGTCGAGCAGGTCATCGACCGCGGCCTGGCGTCCGACACCGCCGAGCTGGACGAGATCATGCGCCGGATGGACGCCGAGGCCGCGGCCGGCCAGGTGACCCCGGAGACCGACCGGCTCTTCCACGAGCTGCTGTACCGGCCGCTCGCCAACCCGATCGTGAACCAGCTGCTCGGCGCGTTCTGGGACGTCTACCGGACGCTCCAGCACGACCTCGCGCCCGTCCAGCAGGAGGCGGCCGACGTGGCGCAGCGGCACCGCGACATCTACGAGGCGCTCGTCTCCGGCGACCGCGCGGCGGCGGCCACCGCCATGGCGGCGCACTTCCGCGGCATCCGCGAGCGCCTGGACACGGCACGCGACGACTCCGCCTCCTGACGCGGAGCCGCTCGACGCCGGGGCTTCCGACGCCGGAGCCCGCATATGGGCGCTCGGGAGTCGGGGCTTGACGGCCCCGGCGTCCGCGCCTACGTTCCTTCGCGACAGGACATCCTACGTCCCATGTCCAACGAAGGTGAGGCCATGCCCCGCTTCCACCCCGCCGCCGTCGCCGCGATGACCGCCCTCGCCGCGACCGCATTCCCCGCCGCCGCTCACGCCGACACCGGCCAGTCCGCGGTCGTCACGACCGACTGCACGTCCGGCCGCATCCAGGAGACCGTCGTCAACCGGACGGGCTCCGCGACCACGTTCACGCTGACCTGGCCAGGCGCCGGCACCTGGACCGCGGACGTCGCCGCCGGCGACAGCTCGCACTTCTTCTTCACAAAGCCGTCCGGCACCGCCTACACGTTCCGCACCACCACGCCGCAAGGCCTCGACCAGACCGACACCGGCACCCTCGACTGCTCCAACGCGCTCAGCGCGCGCGCCGCCATGGACTGCGGGGACCCGCACCGCCTGCGCCTCATCCTCGGCAACCGCTCTCCCGCCGCCCGGACCTTCACGGTCACCTGGCCGGGCCGTACCGGCTCCCCGTGGTCGGTCGACGTTCCGGCGTCGTCCGGCGACAACGGCCTCTACTGGACGGTCCCGGACGGCACGCCCTACACGTTCCAGGTCTCGTCGGGCGGCTGGAGCCGCACCGTCTCCGGCACGTCCGGCTGCGGGCTCGGCTCCGGCAAGCCGGGGATGAACGCCCAGACCGTCCTGACCACGTCCACGGTCATCTCCGGGCTCGGCAAGGCGGCGAAGTCCGTGCGCATCCCCGCCCTCGCCGTGGCGAACGACGGCACGGTGGTCGCCGCCATGGACGCGCGCGTCGACGGCAGTTCGGACCTGGGCGGCGGGACGAACAACATCCAGGTGGCGATGGTCCGCAGCACCGACGGCGGCGCGACCTTCTCCACCCCGGCGATCATCGCGCACGCGCCCACCACGTCCGAGGGCTACGGCGACCCGAGCCTGCTCGTCGACCGCACCACCGGAAAGATCTTCTGCTTCTTCACCTACTCCCCCAAGCCCGGCGTCGGCTACTCCGGCTCCACCGCCGGCGACACCTCCGCGACCGCCACGACCAACACCCACATCCGCTACGTCACCTCGACCGACGGCGGCGCGACCTGGAGCGCGGCGACCGACCTCAACCCGCGGGTCCGCAAGACCACCTACGCCGGGATGTTCGCCTCGTCCGGGCACGGGATCCAGCTCGCCTCCGGACGGCTCGTCCAGCCGATCGTCTACCACGACGCGTCGGGCGACCACGCGTCGAACATCTACTCCGACGACCACGGCGCGACCTGGCACAACGGCACCACCGCCGGGGCCGGCGTCAACGAGAGCAAGATCATCCAGCGGTCGACGGGCCGCGTCGCGCAGAACATGCGCTCCAACGCGGGCGGCAACCGGTGGTACGCGACCGCCGCCGACGTCACCGCCGCCTACGGCACCGCCTGGAACAGCGGCCTGATCGACCCCGGCTGCAACGGCGACGAGATCTCCTACGCGCTCCCCTCGTCCGGCGCCCCGCCCCTGACCGGCACCGCCCTGCACAGCAACAACGCCGCGACCGGCCGCACCGACCTCACCATCCGGCTGAGCGGGGACGACGGCTCCAGCTGGCCGCAGGAGGCGCTCCTCAAGCCGGGCGCCGCGGGCTACTCCACGATGGCCGTCCTGGCCGACGGCTCGGTCGGCGACCTCTACGAGATCGGCGACACCGGCGGCATCGTCTTCACCCGCTTCACCCTGCCCTGGCTGGCCCCCTGACCACGCCGTTCGACCTCCGCCGGAACCGCCGTTGACCAGGACTTTCGGCAACACCCGCGCGGTTTCGGCGGAGGCGCGCCGGGGAGCCCGGCATTTATGAACAAAACCACCATTTCGACTGCCACCGGCGCCGTTCTGCTGACCGCCGGCGCCCTGCTCCCGGTCACCGCCGCGAACGCGACCACGGCCCCGAGCCCGGGCGGATCGCCACCGACGAGCCCGACCGGGGCCCCGACAGGCGGCCCGGGGACCGAGACGCCGACAGGCAGCCCGGGGACCGAGAGCCCCGCGAGCCCCGGCACGGAAAGCCCGACGAGTCCGACCGGAAGCCCCACAAGCCCGACCGGGAGCCCCACAAGCCCGACCGGGAGCCCCACGAGCCCCGGCACCGGCACCCCGGGCGGCGGCGCCGCGCAGCCGAAGGCCACCACCGTGACGGTCACCGAGAAGGACAACTCGCTGAAGCTGTCCAAGAGCACCTTCACGGCGGGTCCCTACGTCTTCACCGTGAAGAACGAGGGCAGCAGGGAGCACGCCCTGGCCATCTCCGGCCCGGGCCTCACCACGCCGAAGCAGACCCCGGGCATCTCGCCCGGCACCCAGGCCAAGCTGCACGTCTCGCTGCAGCCCGGGACGTACCAGCTCTGGTCGCCGAGCGACAACGACCGCGCCATGGGCCTGCAGACCAAGATCACCGTCTCGGGCACCGGCGGCGTCGTCCCGCCCGCGAGCCCCACCCCGACCGGCAGCCCGACCGAAAGCCCCACGGGCAGCCCGACGGAGAGCCCCACGGGCAGTCCCACCGAGAGCCCGACCGAGAGCCCGACGGGCAGCCCGACCGAGAGCCCGACGGAGAGCCCGACCGGCGCTCCGACGGGCAGCCCGACCGGTCCCGGCACTCCCGGCGGCTGAGCCCGCCCAGTGTTCTCGCGGCGTGCCGCCCTCGTCCGACGACGCATGGGGGCGGCACGCCGCGGCCCGACGCCCGTCCGTCCGCGCGGGCGCCTTCAACCTTCCGGGTAGAAGAGGAAGAGAGTGCAGCCCGTGGTCGTCTGCGGGACATGCGAGGAGCCTGCCGGGGCGTGGATGAACGAGCCGGCGGGATAGTCCCGGTCGCCGTCGTTGAAGACGCCCGACACCACGAAGACCTCCTCGGGACCCGGCTCGTGGACGTCCACGCCCTCCCAGCCCGTGTCCGGGTCCATCTCCAGCACGAAGGCCTTCGCTCCGGCGTCCCCGCTCCACAGCGGCCGCAGCCGGATCCCCGGGAACAGCTCGCGGACCGGGGCGTCCTGAACGGACGACCACACATAGCCGACCGTGCTCTGCTCTGTCGTCATGGCCCCAGCCTGGCGAACGCGCCCCGCCCCGCCGAGTGTCTGGAAAGACATCGTGCGGTACTTTCGCGCCATGCACCGTGTGACCGCGCTCGTCCGCCCGCCGCAGTCGGCCTTCGAGCTCGGCTGCGCGGCCCAGGTGTTCGGGGTCGAGCGGGCGGGCCTCCCGGCCAGGTACGAGTTCGGCGTGTGCACCGAACACCCCGGCCCCGTCGCGACGCTCGCCGGATACGACATGGTCGTCACCGACGGCCTGGACGCCCTCGACCGGGCGGGGACGGTGATCGTCCCGGGCTGGCTGCCCACTTCGGAGCCGCCCTCCCCCGCCGTCGTCGAGGCCCTGCGCCGCGCGCACGCCCGCGGCGCCCGCGTCGTCAGCATCTGCTCGGGCGCCTTCGCGCTGGCGCACGCCGGCCTCCTGGACGGCCGCCAGGCCACCACCCACTGGGCGCAGGCCGCCGAGTTCGCCGAGCGCTTCCCGGACGTCGAACTCGACCCGGACGTCCTCTACGTGGACCACGGCGACGTCGCCACCAGCGCCGGCGCGGGCGCGGGCTTCGACCTGTGCATGCACCTGCTCCGCGCCGACCAGGGCGCCCGGTACGCCGCCCACGTCGCGCGGACCATGGTCATGCCGCCCCACCGGGAGGGCGGCCAGCTGCAGTACTCGGCGCCGCCCCATCCCGCCCACATCGACGGCACGCTCGCACCGCTGCTGGAGTGGGTCACCGCGCGTCTCGGCGAACCCGTGTCGATCGAGGACATGGCCGCGCACGCGGGCGTCTCCACCCGTACCCTCACCCGCCGGTTCGCCGACCAGCTCGGCACCAGCCCGGGCCAGTGGCTGCTCGCCCAGCGGATCGCCGCGGCCCAGGACCTGCTGGAGTCGTCCGACCTCCCGCTGGACGCCATCGCGCGCCGCGTCGGCCTCTCGTCGGCCACCAACCTCCGCCGCCGCTTCATCAACGCCCTCGCCACGACCCCGGGCGCCTACCGCCGCTCCTTCCGCGACCCCACGGCGCCGCCGGGCTGATCGACCCGGCAGGCGCGCCGGTCGCTTTGCCTTCCGGAGGTCTTCGCTTCACCTCGCCCGGGCGATGAGTCGATCATGCAAGGACGGCACCGCCCCCTTGGGGCACCGCGACCCGGCCGACCCCTGGTGCTTCTCAGCGCGGCGCTGCTCGCGTGGGCGCCCGGCTCGCCGCCCGCGAACGCGCAGACGCGGACCTGGGTGTCGCTCACCTTCGACGACGGCCTCCAGGACCAGTACGACAACGTCCGCGCCCTGCTGGACCGCCACGGGATGAAGGCGACCTTCTTCGTCAGCACCGGCCTTCTGGGCCGGCCCGGCCGCATGACCCGGAGCGAGGTCATGGACCTCGCCGCCTCCGGCCACGAGATCGGCGGCCACACCCTCGACCACCTCGATCTCACGGACCTGCCCGGCGGCGAGCGGCACCGGCAGGTCTGCGACGACCGCACCGCCCTCCGGCGGATGGGCCTGCCCGCCCGCGCCTTCGCCTACCCCTTCGGCGCCGTGGACGACGACGCCGCGCGGACCGTCCGTGACTGCGGCTACCGCAGCGCCCGCGGAACCGGGACCGCGACGGTCACCGAGGTGGCAGAAAGAAAAGGCGGACGAGTCGGCCTGTAAGCCGGGTTCTGTGCCCGCCCCGGAGGGCGGGTGACGGCCATCCATCTCGGACCGCCGTTGCCGGCGGCCTCCAGCGGTCTACCCGCAGGCTCGGGCGGGCCGCCCTCAGGCACCTGCGCGGGGCCGAAGCCCCTTCTTGACCTTGCTCCGGGTGGGGTTTACCGAGCCGCCCACGTCACCGTGGGCGCTGGTGAGCTCTTACCTCACCGTTTCACCCTTACCACCGGCGGACCGGTGGCGGTCTGTTTTCTGTGGCACTGTCCCGCGGGTCACCCCGGGTCGGCGTTACCGACCACCCTGCCCTGTGGAGCCCGGACTTTCCTCGACGGGGATCGCTCCCCGACGCGGCCGTCCGGCCGGCTCGTCCGCCGTACACAGAACTGTAGCGGGTCGGTCAGTGTTCCAGGTGATGCGCGTCGTTGAAGGACCGCAGGCTCGCCGGGCCGTCGGCGTACCAGTCGATCGCGGTCAGGGACGCGACGTCCAGGTGCATCCGGTACAGCGACTTCATCGGGGCGCCGAGGGCGTCCTTGACCAGCAGTTTGATCGGCGTGACGTGCGAGACGACCAGGACCGTCTGCTGCCGGTTGCGGACCTTCAGCTTGTCCAGGGCGGTGCGGACGCGGCGGGAGACCTGCGCGAAGCTCTCGCCGCCGGGCGGCGCGGCCTCCGGGTCGGCGAGCCACGCCTTCATCTCGGCGGGCCAGCCCTTGCCGGCCTCGGCGAACGTAAGGCCCTCCCAGTCGCCGAAGGCGGTCTCGCGGAAGCCGTCCTCGACCCGGACGTCCAGGCCGGTGACGGCGGCGACCTCGGCGGCGGTGTCGCGGCACCGCGACAGGGGCGAGGTGACGATCGCGTCGAGCCCGCGGTCCTTGAGGGCGAGGGCGGCGGCGCGGGCCTGGGTCAGGCCGATGGTGGTGAGCGGGACGTCGTTCGTCCCGGCGAAGCGCTTCTCGGCGGACAGGGGCGTCTCGCCGTGGCGGAGCAGGATCGTCCGCGTGGGGGTGGACGAGACCGGCGGCGGGCCCGGCGCCTCCTCCCGCGGGGGCTCCTCGATCGTGCGGGACCACCGCTCGCCGCGGGCCGCCGCGTCCATCGCCTCGTTCGCGAGCCGGTCGGCGTGCGCGTTGCGGTTGCGCGGGATCCACCCGTAGGAGACGGAGCCGAGGCCCTCGGCGACCTCCCGGGCGCGCAGCGCGAGGGGGATCATGTCCGGATGCTTGATCTTCCAGCGGCCGGACATCTGCTCCACGACGAGCTTGGAGTCCATCCGCACCTCGACCCGCGCGGACGGGTCGATGCCCGCCGCGGCCGTCAGCCCGGCGATCAGCCCCCGGTACTCCGCGACGTTGTTGGTGGCCATGCCGATCGACTCGGCGACCTCCGCCAGCACCTCGCCGGTCAGCGCGTCGCGGACGAGGGCGCCGTACCCGGCCGGGCCCGGGTTGCCCCGGGACCCGCCGTCCGCCTCGACGATCAGCTTCACAGGCCCGACTCGGGGGTGCGGACGAGGATGCGCCGGCACTCCTCGCAGCGGACGACCTCGTCCTCGGCGGCGGCCCGGATCCGGTTCAGGTCGACGGTGTTGAGCGCCAGGTGGCAGCCCTGGCAGGCGCCGCGGAACAGCTTCGCCGCGCCGACGCCGCCGAACTGGCCGCGCAGCTTCTCGTAGAGGCCGAGCAGGTCGTCGGGGACGTCCTTGGCGACGGCGGTGCGGGCGGCGCCGGTCGTGCCGCTCTCCTCGTCGATCTCCTTCAGCGCGGCGTCGCGGCGCGAGACGACCGCGGCGAGCTCCTCCTGCGCCGCCGTCTGGTCGGCGCGCAGCGCGGCGACGCGGCCGTCGGCCTCCTCGATCCGCTCCATGATCTCCAGCACGACCTCCTCCAGGTCGGACTGGCGGCGGTGCAGCGACTCGATCTCGGCCTGCAGGCCGCTGAGGTCCCTGGCGGAGGTGACCTGCCCGGAGTCGAGCCGCTTCTGGTCCCGCTCGGCGCGGCTGCGGACCTGGTCGACGTCCTGCTCGGCCTTCTTCTGCTCCCGCGCCAGGTCGCCGGCGTCGGTCTCGGCCGCGACGATCGCGTCGCGCAGCTCGGTGAGCCGGCCCTCCAGCCGTTCGATCTCGGCCAGCTCGGGCAGCGTCCGGCGGCGGTGCGCGAGGCGGTCCAGCGAGCTGTCCAGGTCCTGCAGGTCGATCAGGCGAAGCTGGGCTTGCGGTGCGGCTTTCACTGTTCTCCTTCTTCGTGAAGGCTCCACGCGTCGGTGACGAGCGTGGACACCCGGGTCTCCAACTTGCCCGCTTCGGGTGCGGCGGCGGCCAGGCGCCGCGCGGCGTCGGCCAGCCAGGGGTGCTCGGTCGCCCAGTGCGCCGCGTCGACCAGCGCCGGGCCGCCGTGCTCGGCGAACTCCGACGCGGGATGGTGCCGCAGGTCGGCGGTGAGGTAGACGTCGACGCCCGCCGCGCGGACGGTGTCGAGGAGGGAGTCGCCGGCGCCGCCGCAGACCGCGACGGTGCGGACGGCGCGGTCCGGGTCGCCCGCGGCCCGCAGCCCCCACGCCGTGGACGGCAGCCCGGCCGCGGCCCGCCGGGTGAACTCCCGCAGGGTGACCGGCTCGTCCAGCTCCCCGATCCGGCCGAGGCCGCGGCGCGGGTCGTCGGCGGCCGGGACGATCGGGCGCAGCTCCCCGGTGAGCCCGACGGCCCGCGCCAGCGCGTCCGAGACCCCCGGATCGGCGACGTCGGCGTTGGTGTGCGCGGTGTGCAGCGCGACCCCGTTGATGATCATCCGGTGGATCAGCCGGCCCTTCGGCGTCGTCGCGGCCACCGAGTGCACCCCGCGCAGCAGCAGCGGATGGTGCGCGACCACCAGGTCGGCGCCCCACTCCAGCGCCTCGTCGATCACCGCGGCGACCGGGTCGACCGCCAGCAGCACCCGCCCGACCTCCTGGTCGGGGTCGCCGCAGACCAGGCCCACGGCGTCCCAGGACTCCGCCCACGACGGCGGGTAGAGCTCGTCGAGAGCCGCGATGACATGGGATAGGCGCACGTCCCGCAGGCTACCGCGCCGAGCCGCTCCCAACGAGCCACCGAGCGTCACCGGAGGGCTCCGCGGTCTGAAACGATGGGCCGGGGAACGTCCGCAGAAGGGAGAGCGCCATGTCGGCTTCCGGGTTCGCCTCGGCACCGGAGCCCGCGTCCGGATTCGCCCTGGCGTCGGAGCCCCGCCCCGGGTACGTCCCGGGGCCGGACCCCGCCGCCGACCGTCCGCACATGCCCGGTTACGGGATCAGGGGGCCCGCCGAGGGGAGCGGCCTGCTCCCGTGGTCGTGGGCCGTCGAGCGGCTGCGCGCCGCCCGCAACTTCTGGCTGTGCACCGTCCGCCCGGACGGCCGCCCGCACGCGATGCCGGTGTGGGGCGCCTGGTCCGGGGAGGCGCTGATGTTCAGCAGCAGCGTCCCGTCCCGCAAGATGGTCAACCTGCGGGCGAACCCGCAGGTCGTGGTGGCCACGGAGGAGGCCGAGAACCCGGTCGTCCTGGAGGGCCGCGCGGAGGTCGTCACCGAGCCGCGGGACCTGCAGCGCTTCATCGACCTGGTCAACTCCAAGTACGCGACCCGCTATCGTGTCGATTTCCTGGACCCGGAGGTGAACGCGACCGTCGCGGTGCGGCCACAGAAGGCGTTCGGGCTGCGTCAGGGAGATTTCACCGGTTCTCCCACCCGGTGGACGTTCGGAGGCTGAACGCCCGCCGGGATCAATCTGGAGGCTCGTCGCGTTGGAGTCTGTGTGAAGTCACCGTTTCGCCGCCGCAAGCGCGTCAAGGGGCGCCCGATGGGCAACCGCCCCGAGCAGGCCGATCACGAGCCCGTGGACTGGCCCACGGAGGGCACCGGCCGGTCGACGCTGATGGGCGCCATCCGCGGCGACGGCGAGACCGGCGCCGGCTTCGGCGGCGGCATGTTCGAGGACCTCGCCTCGGCGTTCGAGGGCTCCAAGAAGGTCAAGCAGGAGGAGCAGCAGCGGCAGAAGGTGCTGCGCCAGGACGACCACGAGCAGGCCGGCGACGGCTCCGCCCGCGACGACCTGGACTCCGGCAAGATCCGGATCCGCCGCAACGGCCCGATCACCCCGCCGCCCGCCACCGAGTGACATGTCCGGTTTGGGTCGAACATAGGTTCGAATTCCGGGTTATCGTGGACCCGTGAGCACCTACGTCCCGCCCGGCTGGCCCTCGCAGGTGCACCCACCGGGCACCGACCGCTTCGAGGACACGGCGATGAGCTGGCTGCTGGAGCTCGTCCCGCCCGAGTACCGGCGCTACGGCGTGCTGCGCCGGTACCCGATCGCGCTCGCCCGGATGGCCCGGCACCACGTCAACGCGTCCGTCGAGGCCGCCCGCGAGGGGTTCCGCTCCGCCCGCGTCGACCTCGCGGCCCTCGTCCCGCCGCACGGCGTCGAGGCCGTCCTCGAGGCGTACCGCCGCGAGGGCGCCCGCCTCGTCTCGCTCCTCCAGGCCATCGAGCTGGTCGAGACCGCCCTGCGCGCCCAGGCCGAGCCCGACGACCCCGCCCACCGCCGCCCCTTCACCCCCAAACTCTGACCCGCCACACCCTTCTCTCGGCGCCAGGCAGCGGGCCCTTGGTGGAGTGCTCACAACTCTCCGCACCCAAATCCACCATTCCCGCAGATCAACCACAAAGCACACTCGCGCGCAACATCGAAAAGCGCGGAGTGCCAATGACCGTCTATGCGCCGTCCTTACGCGCCACTACACTCTCCTGACAACTCTCGTTCCCCCCAACCACGAGACGAGTCAATGCCCCCATCCTCCAACTCCAGGCTCCGGCAAGGATGCCCTCGATCGCCGGTGGATCCCTTGTGACCGGCTGCTCGGGCGGCGCTGCCGAAGACGTCGGTTTGATCAAGAAACAGATCTCGCATGTCCATTCATGACGCGAGCATCCGTGCGACCACCAGGACATTTGCGGGCGAGGGCTTCCGGTAGCGGCCATGGCGGTCTCGGAAGCGCTGGACCCTCCGGCGAAGGCGCCGGGCATCGTCGCGGACAAGGGGAAGTGGACGTATGGATGAGGGGGACGGCGCGCGCCGGGTTAGAAGCGGCAGGCCATCCCTTGCCGCGCTGCCCTCGGCTCTCGTCGTGTCGGTCCTCTTACTCGCCGCCTGCTCGGGGGGAAAGGACCGGGGTTCCCACACACCGCCCATGCTCGATACCGGAGCCAAGCTCCCCGACCCGTGCCGATTGGTCGGCGGCGAAATGGTGGACCGGCTCGTCGGGCCGTCCACGGTCGTCCGCGAGAAGGGCGGAAAGGAGAACCTGGACTGCCGCTGGGAGTCCAGGAACGATCCTTCCCCCAAGAGCACGTCGCCGAGTGGGCTGCTTCAGGTCGG
The DNA here is from genome assembly GCF_040299565.1 of Spirillospora sp. NPDC000708. Lineage (NCBI taxonomy): Bacteria > Bacillati > Actinomycetota > Actinomycetes > Streptosporangiales > Thermomonosporaceae > Spirillospora > Spirillospora sp. NPDC000708. Next base: position 20,871 of record NZ_JBEPCJ010000076.1, on the reverse strand, counting down.
CGCGTTCACTCAGTCGAAGCAGGTGAAGAGCGCCGAGAAGTACAACGATGCGAAGATCGCCTACCAGGCCGCCCAGCTCAAGAAGCCGTGCGCACCCTTAAGGATCTCCGCCGACGAGGCATGCTGGCAGCACGACGAGCTGGGGCTGCACGTCGCGGTGCGCAAGGGATACACGACGATCACGATCGGCTATTCCGCAGCGCGTTCTCGGGCTCTGGACGAGCACGAGAGGGAGCGGACGGCCACGGCATTGGCCACCGAAGTCCTGAAGAACCTTTCCGCGTGACCAGTCAGGAGGATCGATGGGCGGCTACAGCCTCAAGGGGAAGAAGTACCTCATCGAGGCCGGAGACAAGATCAACGAGGCGGTGAACCTGTGGGTCGACGCCTCGGTGAGCATCAATGACGCCTGGCTGGCGAGCGGGGCGTTGAGCAAGTTCGGTGAGGCGGCGGAAAGGCGTTACGGGCAACTCCAAGAGGAGGCGCTGCGGAGGTTGCAGGCGTCGGGTAATTCGCTGATCGAGACTCGGGAGACGATGTACCAGGTCGCCGGGGTCTACTCGGCCGCCGAGGCCGAGGCGGCGCGGAAGGCGGCGGAGAAGGCGCGGGAGGCGGGGTTGCGGCATCGGCCGGAGTTGGACGGGCCGCGGTACGGGTGACCGGGGTGGTCAGAGGTGGGGCTCTTCGGCGGGGGCGGGGAGGGCCGTCAGGAGGCGGGGCGGGCGCGGGAGGTCGGGCGTCAGGCGGGTGGTGAGGGCCCTGCGGACTTCCGGGAGGGCCGTGGTGGGGGCCAGCGCGACGACGCAGGCGCCGATCTTGCGGCCGCCGAGGGCGCCGGCGTCGAGGGCGGTGCGGAGGGCGCGATCGGGAAGCGGGTCGCCGGGGGTGTGGGCGCCGGTGAGGAGCGGGCCGAGGGCGGACGGGCCGGACGCGCGGAGGGCGGCGGCGGCTCGGGCGGCGGCGCCGGGCGGCGTGGGGAGGGTGGACGAGTGCCGGGCGCCGAGGTCGACGATCAGGACGCGCAGGTCCGCGGCGGCCAGGTCGAACGGGACGTGTTCGAGGGTGCCGGGCGTGGTCAGCAGGGCGTGGGCGGCGCGGGCGTGCAGGGCCGTCCGGTAGGCGGGGTGGTCGGCGAAGGGGTGCGGTCCGGCGGGCGGGCCGTGCAGGGCCCGGAGGGCCAGGAAGGTGGCGGCGGCGGTCTCGGCGCCGGTGAGGAGTCCGGTCTCGGCGGGGATCTCGCGGTTGATGACCAGGCGGGTGCCGGGGGCGGGGTCGGCGTGGGAGTTCAGGACGGCGGCGGACTCGCGGGCCCAGTGCGGGACGGGCCCGTAGAGGGACGCGACGCCGTCGGTGTGGTGGTTCACCGAGTAGAGGGACGGGGCGGCGGACGGGCCCGCGGCGACGATGGTGCCCCACGGGAGGGCGATCGTCAGGCCGTCCAGGAGCGGCAGGCCGATGGGGGCGCGGTGCATCGCCGCGGGCGGGGAGCCGTGGACGCGTTCGTAGACGTACGCGGTCATGCGGATTTCCGGGGACGTGGCGAGGCCGATCAAATCTCGTCCTTCCGCGGGTGGCGCCACGCGGGGCGGTGCCAGGGCACGGCGTCCCCGGCGAGGGTCCGCCACCAGGTGTGCGGGGTGAGGACGGGCCGCAGCAGCGCCGTGCGGTGCAGGTCGCGGGGCGAGAGCGGGGTGCCGGCGAAGACGAGGTAGGGCACGGCGCAGTAGGCGATGACGGCGACGGGGCCCCATTGCGGGTCGGACGCGAGCGCCGCGAGGACGAGCGCCATGGTGAGGATGGAGGGCACCACGGCCTGCGCGAGGGTGACGCCGAGCCCGCACAGCCATGCCGCCCGCCCCTTGCAGGCGGGGGCGCGCGGGGTGAGGTGGCAGGGGACGACGACGTGCTCGACGTCGGCGTCGTAGCGGCGGAGGCGCGCCATGGTGCTCGTGTAGTCGCCCGTGTAGGCGTCGTCCAGGAGTTCGGTGTGGACGACCGCCGCGAATCCCGCGTCGCGGGTGTGGCGGAGCATGTCGAGCGCGCGGACGACGGGGAGGTCGGCGGGGACCAGGCCGAGGACGTCCAGGCCGGTGGCGCGGGCGTGGGCGACGGCGGCGTGCCGGACGTTGGCGGAGATGACGGCGCCGTCGGCGCTGATCACGTCGTATCCGGTGGGTTCGCGCCGGTCCTCCCAGCTCAGCGGGGCGGTCCGGCGGGGCTGCGGGAGCCTGCGGATCCGCGCCAGGCGGCGGCGGAGCCGCACCGCGTCCGCGATGAGGCCCGCCGCCACCAGCGCGGGTACCGCGATCACGCCAGCTTCTCCAGGCGGTCGGCGGCCTCGGCGGCGCCGCCGGCGGCGGCGAAGGAGTCCCGGACGGCCTCGGCGGCGGCGCGGTGCGCGTCGCCGGTGAGGACGGTGGTCAGCGCGTCGCGGAGTTCCTCGGCCCGGACCCGGCCGAAGCGGACCTGGACGCCGGCGCCGGCGGCCTCGACCTGCCGCGCGATGACCGGCTGGTCGTCCCGGATCGGCGCGACGACCAGCGGCAGGCCCTGCGCGAGGCTCTCGCAGACGGTGTTGTGCCCGCCGTGGCAGACGACCGCGGACATCCGCTGCAGCAGCCGGAGCTGCGGGACGTGCGGGCGGACGAGGACGTTCGGCGGCGGGTCGCCGACGGTGCCGGGCGGGGCGACGAAGACGGCCTGGACGTCCAGGTCGCGGACGGCGTCGGCGGCGACCCGGTAGAACCGCTCCCCGGCGGGCCCGTTGAGGGTGCCGAGGGTCAGCAGGACGGCGGGGCGGCCGTCCAGCCACTCCCACGGGAACGCGGCGCCCGCCGGGCGGTCGAGGGCGGGGCCGACGAACGCGAAGTGGTCGGGGAAGACCGAGGTGTCCCCGACGAGCGCGCCGGTGGAGAAGATCAGCACGAGGTGGTCGGAGAACCGCAGGTCGAGCAGGTCCTCGATGCCGTGGTCGAGCTGGAAGTCGCCGATCTGGTCGCGGACCCAGCCCTCGACGAGCGGCATCCCGGCGAGCGGCCGGGTGAACTCGGCGGAGGTGGTCGCGGAGGTGGCCCACGGGATCGCGCGGTGCCGGGCGGCGACGGGCGCGGCGAGGACGATCTGGTCGCTGATCACGACGTCGGGGCGGAACCGGTCGAGGGCGGTCTCGACGCCGGGCATCATCGCGTGGCCGAGCGGGACGATGAACTCCTCCCACAGGAACCGCAGGGCGGCGGGGCCGCGCAGGCGCAGCCACTCCTCGCGGGCGGCGGCGAGCCGCGCGGCGAACGCGTCGTCCTCGGCGGAGAAGATCCGCGCGCCGGCGCGCAGCAGCGGTTCGAGGGTGGCGCGGTGGCCGGTCCAGGCGACGGTGTGGCCGCGGCGGGCGAGTTCGGCGCCGACCGCGACGGTCGGGTTGACGTGCCCGGCGAGCGGCGGGACGGCGAACAGGAACCGGCGCTTCGGCGTCTCGGCGCGCGGGATGCCGGGGGCGCCGAGCAGGGACGGCACCTGCATGCGGCGGCCCTTCACCGGGCACCTCCGGCGGCGGTGGCGGGGACGCGGGTGCCGGCGTGGCGGGCCAGCCAGGGCAACATGACCTCCAGGAGTTCGGCGGTCCCGTCGCGCAGCACGGTGTGGGCGTGGCCGACCATGACGTGCAGGGTGCAGCCGGGGACGGTGCGCAGCAGCAGCCGCCCGGCCTCGGCGACGTCGGAGTGCTGCCCGTACACGGCGAGCACGGGGCAGCGGACGGCGGCCAGCTCGGCGGGGCGGACGGGCTCGGTGCGGGCCAGGTCGTCGAGCAGGGTGGTGCGGTTGACGAGGGCGTCGGCGGCGGCGACCTGCCGGCCGGTCTTGCGCCATCCGGCGGCGAGGAGCTGGTCGGCGAGCCGGTCGTACTCCAGGCCGAGCGCGGACGCGGTGAGGGTGTTGAGCAGGCCCTCGGCCCAGCCGTCGTGCTCGGCGGGGCCGTACGCCTCGATGAGCACGAGCCCGGCGATCCGGTCGGGGCGGTCGAGCGCGGCCTTGAGCGCGATGACGCCGCCGAAGCTGTTGGCGACGAGGTGGACGCGGTCGTGGCCGAGCGCGTCGAGGATCGCGAACAGGTCCGCGACGGCGTCGTCCGCGCCGTGGCCGTCCGGGGTCAGTTCGGACCGGCCGTGCCCGCGCAGGTCGTAGAGGACGGCGTGGGCGCCGGCCTCGGCGACGGGCCCGGCGATCGTGTAGTAGAAGCTCGACAGGTTGTCCAGGACGAGCCCGTGCAGGAACACGACGACGGGCGCGACGGGCGCGGGCGGGCCGATGGTCTGCACGTGGAAGCGGACGCCGCGGACGGTGACGTCAGGCATGGGCGGCCTCCGTGGCGGCGATGTGGTCCACCAGGTCGCCGACCGTCAGGTCCATGATCTCGTCGATGTCCATGCCGGCGATGAACGCGGCGAGGTCGACGTCGTCGCCGTAGTGGTCGCGCAGCTTGTCGGCGAGGGCGACGAACTCGATGCTCTCCAGCCCGAGGTCCTCGTTGAACGAGGTGTCGCGGCCGATCTCCACGTCGAGGAGGAAGTCCTCCCCCACGACCTCGGCCAGCATCCGGACGACCTGCGTCAGGGCGTCGTCGCTCATGTTCGGCTCTCCTCCATGTCGGTTCCGCCCGCCGTGACCGTCCAGGCCACGACGTGTCCGTCCAGCTCGCGCGTCCCGACCTCGGTGACCGCGCCGCCGCCGGTGACCAGCAGGTGCTCGGCGTCGGAGGCGGTGACGGCGGGTTCGGGGTGGCCGGCGGGAAGGGCCTGCAGGACGGCCTGCTTGGCGGCGCGGACGCGGGCGTCCCCGCCGCCGGACGCCAGGCCGACGCCCGCGGGCTCGCCGGCGGGCCGGGCCAGCGCGACGCCGAGGTCGGCGTCGCAGGCGATGGCCACGGCCAGGTCCTGGTCGAAGGGTCCGGTGACGGCCGGGTGCCGCCCGGTGCCGTCGCGGACGGTCAGCTCGGCGGGGAACAGGGGGCCGTGGCCGTTGCGCCACAGCCAGTCCCGGACGGCGTCCTTCGCGGCGATGCGGCCGAGCAGCCACGGGCCCTGCGCGAAGCCGGGGAGCCGCTCGTACTCGGCGCGCTCCACGGCGCACAGGTACTGGCGCATCACGAGGTCGCGGGACGCGGTGCCGTCCCAGCGCTTGCGGGCGAGGCACCAGCCGCCGTCCTGCGGTTCCCCCATGCCGGACACCTCGGGGGTGAACTTCATCCGCCACAGGGCTTCGTCGGTGTAGAAGCGGTGCGTGGTCCATCCGTCGATGCGCGCCCAGAGGGCTCCGTCTTCGCGGACCATCTCGACGGAGCAGCGCAGGGTGGTGTCCGTGAGCGACTCGGCCCACACGGTGGTCTCGAGGCGTTCTCCTGCGGCCGGCGGCGGGCCGTACAGGGAGACGCGTTCGATCCCCACGGGGAAGACGGTCTGGTCCTTCTCCCCGTAGACCTGGATCCAGTGGCCGCACAGCTGCCCGGCGCTGTCGATGAGCGCGCCCGGCGTGGGCAGGGACGTCAGGACGCCGCGCACGCCGTCCTCCGCGAGCGCGGTCACCTCGGTGACGCCGCGGAACAGCGGGCCGTGGAACATCCAGCGTTCCTCGTAGAGCCGCTCGGCGGAGACGACGGGCGGGCCCTCCCCGGTCAACGGGGTGCGGTCCGGCGGCGGCGGGGCGCTGTGGCGCTCGGCGAGCAGGACCGTCCCGTCGGTGTGGCCGGGGATGACGACCTTGACCCGGCGCGGGCCGGTGCCCGCGGCGCCGCCTCCGTCGACGAGGTGGGCGCGGATGGCGGCGCTGGTCGGCGGGGCCGCCACGACCCACCGGACGGCGCGGACGGACTCGAACCCGACCACGACCGTGTCGGGGAGCAGTTCCCGCGCGGTCGCCGCCATCACCTCCAGCAGCGTGGCCAGCGGCACGATCGGGAACCGGTCCGACATGTCGGGCCAGTCGGGGGGCTGCGGGAAGACGCAGTGGTCCGCGAGGTACGGCATCGCCTCCAGCGAGAACACCCGGGAGATCACCAGCTCGTCCGCCGGGGCGGCCGGCGCCTCGTCGGCGGACGCGGGCGCCGCCCCGCCGCCGAGCGCCTCCAGGACGGTCTGCGCGCCGGTCGCCGCGTCGTTGAGCAGCGCCTCCAGCTCGGCGAGCACCGGGTCGTCGGCCGGCAGCGACGGCACCGCCGCGCCGCCCGGCCGGATCGGCGGCACCGCGCCGTCCAGCCTGACCAGCGGCGTCCCGAGGTCCAGCCGCATGCCCGCCGACGCCGGCGGCGCCGGGGACGCCCCGTACCCCTCCGCCCACAGCGCCGCGACGACCCGCCGCAGCTGCGCCATGCCGTCGCGCTTCGGGACGTTCACCGCCATCGCCAAGTGCTCGCGGGCGCCGAGCCGGTCGCCGACGAACCCCGTCAGGCTCCCCGGCCCGACCTGCACGAACGCCCGCACGTGCGCCGTCCCGTACAGCTCCTCGATCAGCTCGCTGAACCGCACCGGCTCCAGCAGGTGCCGCGCGACCAGGTCCCGCACCGCGTCCGCGTCCGACGGGAACGGCGCGGCCGTCGTCCCCGACCACAGCGGGAAGCGCGGCTCGCGGATCTCCAGCGCCTCGAACGACCGCTGCACCTGCTTCTCGTACGCCTCCGCCAGCGGCGTGTGGAACCCGGTGCGGAACGGCAGCTCCTGCCCGAGGACGCCCTCGGCCGCCAGCCGGCCCAGCACGTCCCGGACGTCCTCGGGCGGTCCGCAGACCACCGACTGGTGCGGGCAGTTGTCGTGGCTGACGTACAGGCCGGGCCGCCCGGCGATCGCCTCCTGCGCCCGGTCCGCGCCGCAGCCGAGCGCCCCGTACACCACGTCGGGGACGTCCAGCCCGTCGCGGTCGAGCGCCCGCACGAACGCGTCCACGGCGGCCGGGTCGTACATCCCCGCGACGATCATCGCGGTCCACTCGCCGAGGCTGTGCCCGGCCGCGACGTCCGGTTCGACGCCCAGCTCGGCGAGCGCGGCGGCGAGCAGCCGGCCCACCGCGATCACGTCCGCCGCGTGGCCGAGCAGGTCGGTGCGGCCCGTCGGCTCCGGCCTCGGCATCCCGAAGTGCTCGGCGACGTCGTCCACGCGCGGCTCGAACGCCGGCTCGAACCCCGGGAATAGGAACGCCAGCCGCCCGCCTTCGGCGAGCAGGGGCCGCGGGGCGAACCACACGTCGCTGCGTCCCCGCCACGGCGTCCCCCGCTGGACGACCGCCCGCGCCAGGTCCAGCCTGCGCGCGGTCGGCCCGACGATCGCCAGGCGGACCGGCAGGTCGGGCGGGCTCTCCCCCGCGCGCGCGAGCAGCTCCTCGTCGGGCACCGCCAGCAGCGACGCCAGCTCGTCGGTGGTGCGGGCGGCCAGCCTCAGCACGCCCTCCTCCGAGGACGGCGCGTCCAGCCGCCTGCGCCTGCGCGCCCGCCCCGCCGGAGGCTCCTCCAGGATCAGATGCGCGTTCGCGCCGCCGAACCCGAACGCGTTCACCACCGCGCGGCGCGGACCGTCCGCCGGCCGCTCCCACTCCGCCGCCTCCCGGACGACCCGCAGCCGCCCCCCGTCCAGCGCCGGATGCGGATCGTCCACGTGCAGCGTCGGCGGCAGCACCCCGTCGCGCACCGCGCACGCCGCCTTGATCAGCCCCGCCATCCCCGCCGCGGGCATCGCGTGCCCGATCATCGACTTCACCGTGCCGAGCCCGACCGGCGCGCCGTCGGTCCCGAGCACCCGGCGCATCGTCGCCAGCTCCGCCTCGTCCCCCGCCGGCGTCGCCGTCCCGTGCGCCTCCACCAGGCCCAGCGCGCCCGGCGCCCGCGGGTCCAGGCCCGCGTCCCGCCACGCCCGCTCCACCGCCAGGACCTGCCCGTCCACCAGCGGGCTCATGATCCCGGCCGCCCGGCCGTCGCTGGACGACCCCGCCCCGACCACCACCGCGTGGATCCGGTCGCCCGCCCGCACCGCGTCCCGCAGCCGCTTCAGCAGCACCACCCCGGTGCCCTCCGCCAGCAGCGTCCCGTCGGCGCCCCGGTCGAACGGCCGGATCGTCTCGCTGGGGCTCAGCGCCCGCAGCTGGCTGAACACGCTCCACACCGTCGCGTGATGCGCGTGGTGCACCGCGCCCGCCAGCATCGCGTCCGCCTCGCCGCTCCGCAGCGCCCGCACCGCGTGCTCCACCGCCAGCAGCGACGACGCGCACGCCGCGTCCACCGTGTACGCCGGGCCGCGCAGATCGAACCGGTTCGCGATCCGCGCCGCCGCGAAACTCGGCACCAGCCCCACCGACGCGTCGGGGCCGTCCGGCCCGATCCGCGCGCAGAACGCCCGCCGGATCTCCTCCAGCCGGTCCGCGCCGAGCTCCGGCAGCAGCTCCGCCAGCACCCCCGCCACCTGGTGCGACGTCCGCACCCGCTGGTCGAACCGCGCGACCCCCGGGGTGATGTAGCCGCCCCGGCCGATCACCACCCCGACCCGCGTCCGGTCCGGCAGCCGGTCGTCGCCGCCCGCGTCCGCGATCGCCTCCGCCGCCGCCCGCAACGCCATCAGCTGGTCCGGCTCCATCCCCGGCACCGACGCCGGCATGATCCCGAACCGCGCCGGATCGAACGTCGCGAGCTCGTCCACGAACCCGCCGCGCCGGCAGTAGAACCGGTCGCACTCCGGCGCCCGCCCGTAGGCGTCCGGGTCGTAGTACACCGCCGGGTCCCAGCGGCCCGGCGGCACCTCGGTGATCGCGTCGATGCCCGCCAGGACGTTGCGCCACAGCTCCGCCGCCGAACCGGCCCCGGGGAACACCGCCCCGGCGCCCACGATCGCGATCGGCTCCCCCGTCACCGGACCGTCCCGGTGAACACGACCTGCGTCTCGTCCCCGTGCGCGATCTCCCGCAGCAGCGCCGCCACGCCCGCGTCCGGATCGATCAGCCCGATCCCGCGCCGCCCGTACTCGCGGGCCAGCTCCGGCGACACCATGCCGCCGCCCGCCCACGGACCCCAGTCCGCCACCAGCACCCGGCCGCGCAGCCGCGTCCGCCACACGTGCGCGAGCGTGTCGCACGCCTCGTTCGCCGCCGCGTAGTCCGCCTGCCCCCGGTTGCCGTGCACGCCCGCGACGCTGCCGAACACGACGAAGAACCCGACGTCGGGCCGCACCGCCGCCGCGAGCGCCGACGCGCCGTCCACCTTCGTCCGGTACACCCGCTCGAACGACTGCGGCTCCTTGTCCCGGACGAGCCGGTCCTCCACGACGCCCGCGCCGTGGACCACCCCGTCCAGCCGGCCGTGCCGCAGGTACACCCGCTCCACCACGTCCCGGACCATCCGGGGTTCCCGCACGTCGCCCGCGTGGTATCGGACCGACGCCGCGTGCTCCTTCAGCGCGTCGAGATTCGCGCGGATCTCCCGTTCCGCCAGGATGCGCCGCACCGTCGCCTCGATCTCCGCGGGCCGGCGCCCGCCCTGCGCGACCAGCGCCCGCCGCAGCCCCGCCTCGTCCGGGACGTCCGGGAACGACGCCGGACCCACCGGCTCCAGCGTCCGCCCCATCACCTCGATGTGGCAGCCGGTCGTCCGCGCCAGCTCCAGCGCGACGCGCGCGGTGACGCCCCGCGCGCCCCCGGTCAGCAGGACGACGCCGTCCGGCCCCAGCGGCACCCGCGCCTCGCCGCGCAGCTCCACCGGCACCACCCGCATCGTGTGCCGCAGGTCGCCCTCATGCCCGACGACCACCGGGCCCCGGGCGTCCAGCAGCTCGGCCAGGATCCGCAGCGCGATCGCCCGCGGCGTGTCCTTGGTGTCCACGTCCAGCGCCCTGACCAGGGTTTCCGGGTACTCCTGCGCGACCGTCGCGGCGAGCCCGCGCAGCCCCGCGCCCGGCCCCGGGTCCCCGATGCCGCCGCCGTCGAACGCGCGCCCGAACGTCCCGCCGGACCCGCTCGCCACGACCAGCCACCGCAGCCCGCCCACCAGCGCGCCGCGGATCCCCGCGTACGCGTCCGGCAGCACCGCCGTCGCGCCCGGCCGCAGCGCCGCCAGATGCACCAGGCCGTCGCACTTCCCGTCGACGTCCAGCGGTGTCCGCACCCGCGCCCCGTGCCGCTCCAGCAGGTCCGCCAGCTCCAGCGCGACGCCGCACCCGTCGTCCACCACCACGAACGTCCGCCCGTCGAACACCGTCCCGGTGTCCGCCGGGACCGGCAGCGCCTCCAGGTCCGCCGTCCTCACCACCTGCCGGACGACGCGCCGGGCCCGCTCCCCCGACGGCCGGACCCGCCCGGCGAGCACCCTGCGCGCTCCCGTCGGCTCCCCGCCCCGTCCGGCGGCCCGCTGCGCGGGCGTCCCGCCGCGTCCGAAGAGCCCCGTCTGCGCGTCCTCCCCGCCGAGCGCGGCGACCCCGTCCCCGCCGAGCCGCACGACCTCGACGGCCGCCTCCCCGGTGGGCCGCCGATCCGCGTCGTCCGCGTCCGGCCGCACCTCACCGGCGGGCGCGTCGTCCGCCTCACCGCCAGAGCCCTGCGTCTCAGGCACCCGGGCAGACGGCACCGCCCCCTGGCTCCCCGAACCACCGGCCCGCTCACCGTCGCCCTCGGAGACGGGCGCGGCAGTGCGCGACTCACCTCGATCCGTGGGCGCACTAGCAGCACTGCTCATCGCCTTGCCAGGACGGGTCTCCGTGCTCGACGGCTGCTCCGGGGTCCCTGCGGTCGAGGGCGTCTCGGCGTCGCGGGGCGTGGCGACCTGTGGCCGGCCGGTCTGGGGCGGTGTCGCCGGGCGGGGGCGTTCGGTGCCGCCAGCGGTCTGGACATGCGGCGCCTTCGGGGTGGTCTCCGGATCGCGGGGTCTCGCGGGACGGGGCGCCGGGGCCGCCGGCCGTTCGGGGCCGCCGGGGCGGGGCGCCGACTGGGGCGGGACGGCGGGGCGCTGCGGGGCCTGCGCCGACGGCAGGCGGGTGCGGAGCCAGTCGACGATGTCGCCGATCGTGGTGAGGCGCGTGAGCTGCTCGATGACGGCGTCCGGGGCGGTGAGGCCGACGCGCTCGGTGACCTCGCCGATGATGACGGTGCGCTTGATGGAGTCGATGGACAGGTCCGCCTCGAGGTCCAGGTCGGCGCCCAGCATGGACTCGGGGTAGCCGGTGCGGGCGCTGATCACCGACAGGACGGTGGCATGGACGTCGCGGGGCGGCTCGGGCTCGGCGGAGTGCAGGGGCAGGGTCTCGCCGGGCAGCACGGGGCGGGGCGCCGGGATCGGCGCGGCGGGCACGCCGGGGCCGGCGGGCCCGGCGGGCTCGGCGCCGAGGTGGCGGAGGATGACCTCGCGCTGCGCGGCGATCAGTTCGCGGCCGGCGCGCAGGTACTCCAGGACGGCGGTGTCGGAGCCGGCCGGGCGGGCCGGCGCCGCGGCGGGGACGCGCTCGGCGGGCCGGAGCGCGCCCGCCGGGTAGCCGCCGTCGGCGGTGCGGACGAGGTGCCCGTTGACGATCCAGCCGGGCGCGGCGGGGACGGACGCGGGGTCGAGGACGCGGGCGTCGCGGCCCGCGAACAGCGGCAGCGGGTCGACGGGGACGCCGGCGGCGGCGAGGTCGGCGAGGGCGTGCAGGAGCCGTTCGACGGAGCCGTCCTCGGCGGCGTCGCAGGCGACGGCGGTGTGCGGGCGGTCGCCGAGGATGCGGCGGGTGAGGCCGGTGAGGACGCGTCCCGGTCCGGCCTCGACGAAGGTGCGGGCGCCCGCCTCGTACATCGCCTCGATCTGCTCGACGAACCGGACGGGCGCGGCGACCTGCCCGGCGAGGGTCGCGGCGAGGTCGGCGGGGTCGCTGTCGTAGGGGGCGGCGGTGGTGTTGGACCAGACGGGGAACGCGGGCGAGCGCAGGTCGCGTCCGGCGAGGGCGGTGCGGAGCGTGCCGGACGCGGCGGCGACGAGAGGGCTGTGGAAGGCGCAGGCGACCGGCAGGCGCTCGGCGGCGAGGCCGCGTTCGGCCAGGACGGCGAGGGCGCGGGCGACTCCGGCGGTCGTGCCGGACACGACGACCTGGTCGGGCGCGTTGTGATTGGCGACGACGATCTCGGAGACGCCGGAGACGGCCTCCCTGACCTGCCGGAGCGGCGCGGCGACGGCGGCCATGGCGCCGGGGTCGGTGCCCGCGGCGGCGAGGATGGCCTCGGCGCGGGCGGCGCTGAGCTCGATCATGTCGGTGTCGTCGAAGACGCCGGCGGCGCAGAGCGCGACGAGCTCGCCGTAGCTGTGCCCTGCGGCGAGGTCGGGGTGCACGCCGACGGCGGTGAGCAGGCGGTGGACGGCGAGTCCCGCGATGCCGAGGGCGGGCTGCGCGACCCGGGTGTCGGTGAGCGCCTCGCGCTGCCGGCGGGCCTCGCCGGGGCCGAACGCGGCGGGCGGGAACATCACGGGCGCGTAGCGTCCGCCGGCGAGGCGGAGCAGGCGCTGCAGGCGGGGGAAGGCGACGAAGAGGCCGGCGAGCATGCCGGGCCGCTGGCTGCCCTGCCCAGGGAAAAGGAACGCGACCTGCCCGGGGTCGCCCGACCGGCGGACGTGCACGCCGGGCGCGGTGCGGAACTCGGCGGCGGCGGCGAGCTTGCCGCGCAGGTCGTCGAGGCCGGTGGCGACAACGGCGACCTGCACGCGCCCTTCGGCGGACGCGCAGGTCCGCGCGAGGTCGCGCAGCCGGGCGGACGGCACGTCCAGCAGCCGCCGGAGCCGGGCGATCTCGGCGCGGGCGGCGGTGCGGTCGGCGCCGCGGATCAGGAACAGCTCGGCGGGCCATTCGGCGAGCCCGGACACCGGTTCGGGGCCGCCGTCGTAGCCGGCGAGGACGGCGTGGAAGTTGGCGCCGCCGAACCCGAAGCCGCTGACGCCGGCGTACCGGTCGCCGGGGCGGGCGGCCCAGGGCCGCGCGGTCGTCCCGAACGCGAACGGCCCGTCCGGTTTCCAGGCGGCGTTCGGGCTGGTCAGGTGCAGGGTGCCCGGGAGGACGCCGGTGTGCAGCGCGTACGCGGTCTTGACGAGCCCGGCGAGCCCGGCGGCGCACTTGGTGTGGCCGATCTGCGACTTCACGGAGCCGAGCGCGACGGACCCGGGCGCGGCGGCGGAGAACGCGGCGGTGAGGGTGGCGAGCTCGGTGCGGTCGCCGACCTCGGTGCCGGTGCCGTGCGCCTCGACGAGCCCGACGTCGGACGGGCGGACCCCGGCGCGCTCGTAGGCGCGGTCGAGGGCGAGCCGCTGGCCTTCGGCGCGGGGCGCGGTGAGGCCGAGGGAGCGGCCGTCGCTGGACCCGGCGACGGCCTTGACGACGGCGTAGACGCGGTCGCCGTCGCGTTCGGCGTCGGCGAGGCGCTTGAGCACGACGCAGGCGACGCCCTCGCCGAGCGCGATGCCGTCGGCGGCGGCGTCGAACGGGGCGCAGCGTCCGGACGGCGACAGCGCGCGGACGGCGGAGAACATCAGGTAGTCCTGGATGCCGTTGTGCACGTCGGCGCCGCCGCACAGCACCATGTCGCTGCCGCCGGTGGCGAGTTCCTTGCAGGCGGCGTCGAGGGCGGCGAGGGACGCGGCGCACGCGGCGTCGACGGTGTAGTTGGCGCCGCCGAGGTCGAGCCGGTTCGCGATGCGCCCGGCGATGACGTTGGTGAGGACGCCGGGGAAGGAGTCCTCGGTGGGTTCGGGGAGCTGCTCGTCCAGGCCGGGCGGGACCTCGCCGTAGTAGGACGGCAGGGCGGCGCGGAGGCCGTAGGCGGTGGCGAGCTCGTTGCCGCCTTCGGCGCCGAAGAACACCGACGTGCGGGACCGGTCGAACGGGCGGTCGGCGTATCCGGCGTCCTTCAGCGCGCGCGCCGCGACCTCCAGGGCGAGGAGCTGGATCGGCTCGATGCTGCCGAGCGCGCTGGGCGGGATGCCGTAGGCGAGCGCGTCGAACGGGACGTCCGGCAGGAACCCGCCCCACTTCGACGGGGTCTTGCCGGGCTCGGACGGGTCGTAGTGGATCGCCGGGTCCCAGCGTTCGGCGGGCACCTCGGTGACCGAGTCGACGCCGCCGACGATGTTCGCCCAGTAGGCGTCGGCGTCGCGGGCGCCGGGGAAGACGCAGCCGACGCCGACGATCGCGATGTCGGCGGGGCGGGCGGCGGTGGACGCGGCGGCGCGGTCCCCGGCGATGCCGAGGTCGGCGGCGCGCGCGGCGAGCAGCGCGGTGGCGCCGTCCGTGACCTCTTCGTGCAGGGCGGCAGCGGTGGTCGTGGAGTCGCGCAGGGCCGCGACGTCCCCGATCATGTAGAGGCCCTCGGCGCGCTGCTCGTCGGGCCCGACGGGGGCGGACCGGCGCAGGCCCTTGCTGGCGATGCGCAGCCGGCCGAGGTTGAGGCGTTCGAGCTGCCCCCACATGTCCTGGCGGGACGTCCCGGCGGCCTCCAGCTCGCGGCGCGCCTCGGCGAACCGCTCGACGTAGGGGGTGCGGGCGCAGCGGGTCGCGTGCCCGGGCGAGGTCTCCAGCAGCGCCGTCCCCGCGCACTCGACGGCGGCCTTCTGGAACCCCGGCAGGATCGCCCCGGCCGCGACCGCCTCGGTGGTGAACAGGTAGGCGGTGCCCATCAGGACGCGGACGTCGGCGCCGCGCTCGGCGAGCGGCCCGGCGAGCGCGGCGACCATCGCGGCGGACCGCGCGTCGTGGATCCCGCCGGCGAACATCACCGACAGCTCGGCCGGGTCGCCGCCGAACGACATGAGCCGCTCGACCTGCGCCTCCCACAGCGGGAAGCTCGCGCGCGGCCCGACGTGCCCGCCGCACTCCTGCCCCTCGAAGACGAACTTGCGGGCGCCTTCGGCGAGGAACCGCTCCAGCAGCTCCGGCGAGGGGGCGTGCAGGTACGCGCTGACGCCCGCGTCCTCCAGCGCCGCGGCCTGCGCGGGCCGCCCGCCGGAGACGATCGCGTACGGGGGCGCGGCCTCGCGGACCGCGGCGAGCTGCGCGTCGCGGACCTCCGGCGGCGCGAACCCGAGGACGCCGACGCCCCACGGCCGTCCGGCGAGCCGGTCGGCGGTCTCGCGCAGCAGCGTCCGCACCCGGTCGCCGTCCATCAGCGCGAGCGCCAGGAACGGCAGGCCGCCCTCCTGCGCGACGGCCGCAGCGAACGCCGAACGGTCGCTGACCTGCGTCATCGGCCCCTGGACGACCGGGTACTCGGGGCCGTCCGGGGTCTGTCGGGACGCCAGCGGCGCGGCCTGCACGGCGGCCCGCAGGTGCTCGGCGATCCCCTCGCGGACGGCCTGGACGACGCCGCCCGCGGTGCGGTGCCGGGCGGCGAGCGCGGCGGCGAGCGGCGCGTCCTGCCCGGCCGGCAGCAGCCGCGACCGCAGCCCGGTCGCGCCGAGCCGCGCGTTGACCTCCGCCGGGGTGAGGCCGGCGAGGCCGATGTCCGGCAGGTCGGGGCGCGTGTAGACGCGGTGGCCGTGCACGACGCGGGTCTCCGAGCCGTCCATCGCGGTGAGCGCCGCGGCGACGTCGGCGGGAAGGTCCATCTCCCGGACGAGCGCGAGCTGCACGTCCAGCACGACGCCCGCCGCTCCCCCGGCGACGGCCGCGGCGGCGGTGCGCGGGCCGATGCCGCCGGCGGCGAGCACCGGGACGTCCACGGCGGCGTCCGCGAGCAGCCGCTGCAGCAGTACGAACGTGGTGAGGTCGCCGACCCGGCCGCCGGCCTCGCGGCCCCGGGCGATGAGCGCGGTCCCGCGCGTCCCGGGGAACCCGCCGGCGACGGGCAGCACCGCGGCGGCCTCGGCGGCGTCCACGACCTCGACCAGCAGCCGGCGTCCGCGCGCGAACCCGGCGATGTCCAGCGAGTCGTCGGCGAGCAGCGCCGGGGCGTCGAACACCACGGTGTCGACGGCGTCCGGCAGCTCCTGCGGGCGGACCCGGCAGCCCGCCGGGACCCGCACCCCGAAGCGGCCCGCCCACCAGCGGCGGACGTCGGCGAGCGCGGCCAGCGCCGGCTCCCGGTCGGTGCCGAGGTCGAGCACGCCGTGCCCGCCGGCGCGCGCGACGGCCACCGCGACGTGCGGCGCGGGGCGGCCGAACGGCGTGACGCCGACGATCTCGGTCCCGGGCGCGCGGCGTTCCGGGCCGTCCTGGACGGCCCTCGCCTCGTCCCCGCCCGCCGCCGTGTCCCTGTCCGCGGCCATGCACTGCCCCCCGACGCGTCCCGCGCGGCCCGGCCCGGCGACCGCGCGGCTGGTGACCCTCGCTCTCGACAACGGTCGGCAACACTACGGTCAGTGAGCGGCCGAGCACGGGGGCGACACACCCGGGGACGCGCTGATGGCGGCACCGCAAAGCACTTTGGACGCTTCCTTGGCCTGCGGAAGACCCGCGGCCGACCCGACCGGGCGGTCATCCCGGAGGGCGGGGCGGGACCGGGCTAGCCGGTGACGGCGGGCGCGCGGCGCTGTCGGCGGATCCCGTGCCGGACGGTCCCCTCGTCCAGCCAGCGGTCCAGGTGCGCCCACGTGGTCGTCCGCGCAGACCGCCCGGTCAGCACGTCGAGGTGGCCGCCTGAGGCGACCTCGAACCGCACCTTCGGCGCGCCCGGCAGCAGCCGGATCAGCGGCAGGACGGACCGGACCGGCGCGACGCCGTCGCCGCGCCCCGCGATGGCCAGAACCGGCACGCCGACGCGGCGCAGCTCGACCCGCCGGCCGTCGATGTCCAGGACTCCCGCGGCCAGCGCGTTCTCCTGGAAAAGGGCGCGCTGAATACGCCGCGCGGCGCGCCCGGAGAATCCGGGAACGGCTTCGGTGAATTGATCGACGGCTTCGATCTGGGCGAGGAGATCGGCATTGTCGAGGTGCGTCAGCGTCCGATAAGGGCGGAGCAGCCCTTTGTCGATTCCGGTCGCCCGGCGGACCCGTTTCAACAGCGCGCCGGGGACGCCGCCGAACGGCGTGCCGAACACCTCCGCGGCGGCGGCGCGGGCGAGCCCGGGCCACGGCGGCGGCACGGACAGGTGCGGCACGGGCAGGCGCGACACGGGCAGGTGCGACACGGGCAGGTGCGGCGAGGGCAGGTGCGGCGCCGGCAGCCGCACGGGCAGCCGCGCCGCGCGGACGTCGACCGGCGCGGCGATCGCGGCGACGGACGCGATCGGCAGGTCCGGGTCGTCGGCGGCGGCGAGCAGCGACACCACCCCGCCCAGGCACCAGCCGACGAGCTGGACCGGCTGACCGCCCGCGTCGCGACTGACCGCGCGGATCGCGGCCGGCAGCAGGTCGCGGACCCATTCGCGCAGGCCGGCGTCGTGTCCGGCCCGGCCCGCGGCGTAGCCGCGGGCGGTGTCGCCCGCACGGGCGGGGCCGCCGGCGCGGGCGGGGTCGAGCAGGTAGCTGCGCCGTCCCGCGCGGACGACGTGCTCGGCGAGGCTGCATCCGCGGCGCAGGTCGTAGCAGCGGGCCGGCGCGGACGGCGGCGGGACGAACAGCACCGGCGGCCCGGCCGGGACCACCCCGTCCGGCGGGCGGTAGCGCAGCACCCCGCGGGCCTCCCCGCCCTCCACCGGGTCGGCCGGCATCGGCCGCAGATCGGCGAGATGACCGTGCCGCGCGAGCTGGACGGCATTGACGGCGGCGTCGCGCACGCCTCGCGGGGAGAGGATCATTTCGCCATTATCCAACCGTCCTGGCAGAGCACGGCGCGAGGCCATTGACCAAAGGCGGCCCTTCGCCCTTCACCGCATTAATACACTGGTCAGCGGGGCCGGGAAATCTCCGGCGCGTGAAGTGCGTGTTAAATCGCCTTGACAGCCCGGCCCGGCGGGTCCGTAATGGGCGTGCAGGACGGCCCGGCGGTGGCACGCTCCAGCGCGCGCCCGGCGGCGCCGGGCCGACACGGACGCCCCGGTCTCCCGCCACGGCCGCGGCGTCGCGCATAATGTCGGTTACACCCAGTAGCAGGGACGCTACCGGGGCGGGCGGCAGGTGGGTGCGTGATGACGACCCTCGATCCGGCGAACTCCACAGGCACGGCCTCCGTCGCGGACGCACCGCCGGGCGGGGCCGCGCCTCCCGGCGCGCCCGTCCCGGCGCGCGGGCGGTCCAGGTTCCCGCCGCTGCGGCGGGCGCCCGCCGGGCCGCGGGCGCCGCGCGGACCGGTCCGGCTGCCGCTGCGCCGCGCCCGAACCGCCCTCGCGGGCGACCCCGTCCGCCCCGCCGTCGCGCCGCTCCTCGCCGTCCACCGGTCCGCCTGCCCGGGCGGCGACGAGGCGGAGCTGCTGCGCGGCTACGAGGTCGCCGAGCGCCTGCACCGGGGGCAGCTCCGCAAGTCGGGCGCGCCCTACATCACCCATCCGCTGGCCGTCGCGATGATCCTCGCCGGGATGGGGATGGACACCACCACGCTCGTCGCCGCGCTGCTGCACGACACCGTCGAGGACACCCCCTACACGCTCGGGGAGCTCCGCGCCGACTTCGGCGAGGAGGTGGCCGTCCTCGTCGACGGCGTGACGAAGCTGGACGGCAGCCGTTGGGGCGAGCGCGCCGAGGCCGAGACGTTCCGCAAGATCGTGCTCGCGGCGGCGGCCGACCTGCGCGTCCTGGTCATCAAGCTGTCGGACCGGCTGCACAACCTGCGGACCCTGCGCTACCGGCCCGCGCACAAGCGGGCCCCGTACGCCAAGGCGTCGCAGGAGCTGCTCGTCCCGTTCGCCGA
Source organism: Spirillospora sp. NPDC000708 (assembly GCF_040299565.1). Classification (NCBI taxonomy): domain Bacteria; kingdom Bacillati; phylum Actinomycetota; class Actinomycetes; order Streptosporangiales; family Thermomonosporaceae; genus Spirillospora; species Spirillospora sp. NPDC000708. The sequence continues at coordinate 2,122 of NZ_JBEPCJ010000076.1, read as the reverse complement.
GCGGCTCGGCATCCACGTGCTGAAACGCGAGATGGACGACCTGGCGTTCGCCGCGCGCGCCCCCGAGGAGCACGCCGCGACCGGGCGCGCCGTCCGGGCCGCGCTGCGGCGGGCCGACGCGGCGTTCGCGCCCGCCGTCGCGCGCATCCGCGACGCGCTCGCCGAGCACGGCGTCCGCGCGCGCGTGCAGATCCGGCCGTCGCACCTGTATGCGGTGCACGAGACGTTCGGCGGCCATCTCGCCGGGCTGCGGCCCTGCGAGGCGGCGCGGCTCCTGCTGCTGGTCGACGGCGAGGAGCGCGACTGCTACATCGCGCTCGGCGCGGTGCACGCCGCGCTGCACCCGGTCGCCGGGCAGGTCCGCGACCACATCGCGATGCCGAAGGACAACATGTACCGGTCGCTGCACACGCGCGTCATCAGCCCGGACGGCGACCCGTTCGACGTCATCGTGCGGAGCGAGGCGATGCACCCGGTCGCCGAGTACGGCATCGTCGCGCACATCCGGCAGGCCCGCGACGATGCCGCCACCGCCGACGCCGTGGCGGGCCGCCGCGACCTGGCGTGGCTGAGCCGGCTGCTGGCCTGGCAGTCCAACGCGCCGTCCGCCGACTTCCTGGACGGCCTGCGCGCCGACCTCGCCGCCGGGCACCTCGCCGCGTTCGCCCCGGACGGCCGCGCCGTGCCGCTGCCGGAGGGCGCGACCGCGCTCGACTTCGCCTACGCGCTGGACCCCGGCACCGGCGACCGCTGCATCGGCGCCGTCGTCAACGGCCGGCTCGCGCCGATGTCGGTGCAGGTCCGCAGCGGCAACGTGGTGGAGGTGCTCACCGACCCGGCCGGCTCCCCGTCCGAGGACTGGCTGGACTTCGCCGTGACGGTCCCGGCGCGCATGCACATCCGGCGGAGCCTCGCGCTGCGGCGCGCGGAGGAGGCGGCGGACGCGGGGCGCCGCACCCTCGTGCGGGCGCTGGCGCAGCGGCGGCTCGACCTGCTCGCCGCGGAGGCGCGCGGCGACTCGCTGGCCGTCGCCCGCGACCTCGGCTACGGCGAGATCGAGCAGATGTACGGGGCGCTGGCGGCCGGCGCGCTCGGCCTCGACGACCTGGTGGCCCGCTTCACCCGACTCTGACATTCCCGACTACCCTGGTCCGCGTGATGATCGCATGAGCGGCGAAGGGCCGTTCGAATACGGCGTGGACGGGCCGAAGGTGATCGTGGCCGGCGTCGACGGGTCGGAGACCTCGCTGCACGCCGGCGCGTACGCGTGGGGCCTGGCGCGCCGCGGCGGCGCGCGGCTGATCCTCGTGCACGTGGAGCGCATCGCCGCGCTGTCCACCCTCACCGCCGGCGGCGCCGCGGTGATGCGGGAGGCCGGCGAGGCCGTCGCCGAGGACCTGCGCCGCGAGCTGGAGCGCGCCGCCGAGCGCGCCGACGTCCGGTACGAGTTCGTCACCGAGCAGGGCGACCCGTTCACCGTGATCTCCCGCATCGCCGACGAGGCCCGCGCGGACGCGGTGATCGTCGGCGCGTCCGCGCAGGCCGGGCACCGGCTGATCGGGTCCGTCGCGGTCCGGCTGGTCCGCACGGGCCGCTGGCCGGTGACCGTCGTCCCGTGACCCGGCCTCTGTCGGTGGCGCGGCGGCCAGGTTGGACGGCGGCGCCGGGGGAAGTGGTCGGGTGAACCGTGCGGAGGACGAGGCGGGGGCGGCGATGTCGGAGCCTTACCTGACGGAGGTCGGCTGGGCGGGGTCCGCGCTCCGCGTCGCCGGCGCGATCAGGCGCGACGACGACCTGCCGGCGGCGCCGGAGATGGAGCTGCTGCTGCGCGAGCGCGACGGCGACGGGCTGCTGCGGCTCCCCGCGTCCGTCGGGGCGGAGGACGGCCTCGTCACCTTCGAGGCGCTGGTGGACGTCGCGGCCGTCGAGCGCGGCGAACCGCTGCCCGGCGGGCTCTGGGACGTCGACCTGGCGATCGGCACGCCGCCCGAGGGCCGCGTCGTCGCGGGGGGGGCCCAGCGCGCGCCCCGGCGCGGCCCCCCGCCGCCGACGGGGGTCAGTGCGGGGGGGGGGCACGTGGCCGCGTAAGTCGGGTGATCCGGAGGTGGGGGTGGGGGGAGAG